>JBEBWR010000017.1:0-25801 GCA_040392045.1 Chthoniobacter flavus
AGGTCGCGGCGATAAAGGCGTCGGTACTGGAGCAGAGGGCAAGCAGACCGGAGAGGCCCATGAGGGAGATGGTGGCGAGGAACTCATTCGTCGCCAGCGGAAGAATGACCGACTGGTCAACGGCAGTGTTGAACACGGCGGTGATGGCGGTGCCGATGACGAAGAAAAACGCGATATCGAGGAAATCCGCCGTGGCGGTTCGGACGACGCGGAAGAGCTTGCCGGTGACTCCGGTGGTTTTCCACGTGGCGATCTCCTCCGCTGGCACCGCTGCCACGGCCAGCCCGCCGCGAGAGGCGCTGACGGGGCTTTCCGTCGAGGGGCGCTCACCCACCTTTCGGGGAAGGGTGTTGATCACGGCCTGCTGGAGCACGGAGGCAAGTGGGAGCCGCTGGACGATCATCGCCGCGCCAACCGCCAGTCCATAGCCGAGCAGGAGGCGCATAAACGTCATCGGCCACGGACCCTGTCCTTGAAACGCGGCAAGAGTACTGAGCGCGACAAGCGGGCTGACAATCGGCGCGCCGAGCATGTAGGCCACGCCGCACGACACCGGCAGCCCCTTCGCGAGAAAGCGTCGGATGATGATGACGCTGCCGCATTCGCACATCGGGAAGATCCCCCCGAGCAGACCGCTCACGAGGATGGCCGCCGTCGGATTCTTCGGCAGAAGCTGCGTAATCCGGTTCGCCGGGACGAATACATCCACCAGCCCCGCAATCAGCGCTCCGAGCAGGAGGAACGGCAGCCCCTCGAAGAGCACGCTCAAGAAGGAGAAGGAAAAATCGGAGAAGTGAAAAGTAAACCAGCTCATCAAATGGGGGGAGGCGGGAAAGAGAGTGAGATCAGGGAACCAGCCCCGGCGCTCCTCGCTGGCGCTGCGCCCGTCGCGCGTTCAGCAGCGACGATGCCAGCAGGCCGAGGCAGAGCAGGGCGACGTCCGCCAGTACGATAGTCGGCCCCGTGGGAGTATCAAGGTGGTAGGAGAGAAAAACACCACCCCCCGCGCCGATCAGCCCGAGTAGCGCGCTCAGCAGGAGCATGGAGCGGAAGTTCCAGGCGCTCAACCGCGCCGCCGCCGCCGGAACGACAATCAGCCCGCTGATGAGCAGCGCACCCAGCTGGCGGAGCAGCAGCGCGATGACCAGCGCGACGAGGACGACGAAGGCGTAGTTCAGCCGCCGCGTGTTGTACCCCTCGATCCGTGCGAGATTCTCCTGCACGACGGCGAGAGTGAGCGGACGGAGGTTATAGAGGATAAAGCCGATCGTGACGACCGCGAGCGCAGCCATCATCGCGACGTCGGTGGCGGAAGAGGCGAGGATGTCGCCGAAAAGCGCTCCCTCCAGCGCCTGCGAACCGCGCAATCGGGAGATCATTACCACGCCGAGGGCGACACTGCCCGTGTAGGTGAATGCGATCACCGTATCGGCATGAAGAGAAGTGCGCTCCAGTACCCACGCCATGAAGAGCGCCATGAGAACGCAATAGATGACGAGCGTGACCTGCATCATCGGATCGTTGAAATCGCGGGCGAGATTGAGCAGAAAGCCGAGGGTCACGCCGGTCATCGCGCCGTGGGAGATGGCGTCGGAGAAGAACGACATGCCGCGCAGGGTGACGAACGAGCCGAGCAGCCCGCCGATCGGCCCGGCGATCAGCGCCACGAGAAAGGCGTAGCGCATCTGCGGGAGCTGGAGAAATTCAGGCAGCCAATCCATCTTATCGGATATTCTGAATGGGGATGAACGCGCTGCCGCCCGTGTCGGAAACCATCCCGGGGAGGTGACCGTAGGCCCGGGCGAGGTTCTCGGGGCGCAGGACGACTTCGGGGCGCCCGTGACAGCAGAGGTCGCGGTTGATGCAGTAGACGACATCGCTGAGATGCTCCACGAGGTGGAGATCGTGCGACACCATCAGGATGGCGATCCCGCGATGATCGTGCAGATGATGCAGCAGCCCGTCGAAAGAGAAGCCGCCCCGGATGTCGACACCGGTGAGCGGTTCGTCGAGCAGCAGGAGGTCGGGGTTGTTGAGGAGCGAGTAAGCGACGAGAACACGCTGAAACTCCCCGCCGGAGAGCCGGCCGAGGCGGCGGTCAATGAGGTGTGCCGCGCCGATTTCGTCGAGCTGGGCGGTAAGGCGGTCGCGCAATGCTCCGCGCTTCGGTGCGCCAAACCAGAGGCGTTTCTGCGCCGTCTTCTCCGCTTTCAGGGAGAGAAACTCCGCCACGGTGATCGGCAGGGCGGGGTCGAGCGGGAGCTGCTGGGGGACGTAGCCGATCTGTCGCGCGTGGCTGATGATCTCGCCGCGACTGGGGCGGATGAGGCCCATGATGGTTTTGAGCAGCGTGCTTTTTCCCGCGCCGTTCGGGCCGATGAGACAGCCGAATTGTCCCTGCCGCAACTGGAGCGAGACGCCGGAGAGAACGGGGCGTTCCTGATAATCCACGCAGAGGTCGCGGACTTCGAGGGCGACGGGACGGTCGCTCCCCTTCGGCGCGGGATGCTGCGAGCCGCAAGTGCAGTCGTGTGGATGGGCAGATGGATTATCGGACTGCACCCAGCGCCTCCTTGAAGTTCCTGAGGTTCTTCCGCGTGATCTTTTCGTAGTCGTCAGCCGCGCCCTTGCCGCTTTCCATCGGATCGATCTCGACGACGGGCAGCCCAAGCTCTTTGGAGAGAGAAAGGAGGACGCGGCGCGGTTTGCCCGGCTCGGTGAAAATCACTTTGACGTCGTTCTGCCGGATCGTGTCGCGCAGAGCAAGGAGGGCTTTCGGGGTCGGTTCACGACCGGGAAAGCGCTCAAAGACGCCGACGACGCGGAAGTCGTAGCGGCTCGCGAAGTAGTCAAACGCGCCGTGCGAGGTCAGCAGGCGGCGTTCCTTCAGAGAGCCAAGCCCCGAGCGGATCTCGGCGTCGAGGGTTTTGAGTCGGGCGATGTACGCGGCGGCGTTCTGCTGATACGCGGAGGCGTTGGCCGGATCGGCTTCGGCGAGGCCTTTGGCGATGTTTTCCACCTGTCGGGCGGCAAGAACCGGGTCGAGCCAGATATGCGGATTGCCGTCGACCGGGCTGATTCCCTTGCTGGAGTTTACACGTCGGGCTTTCGTGCTCTTGAGCGCTTCGTCAACCCACTCCTCCATACCGAGGCCGTTCTCCACGAGGACATCGGCGACGGCGAGCTTTTTGAGATGGCTCGGGCGGAGAGCGAAGTGGTGCGCCTCGGCTCCGGGCGGCAGAAGTTGCTCCACCGTGGCCGTCTCACCGGCGACATTCCGCGTGAGCGAGGTGATGGGCGAAAAGGTGGTGACCACGCGAAGCTTTTTGCCATCCGCCGCATTGGCCGCATTTCCGCGGGGGACGACCCAGCAGGCGGCAAAGGCCAGCAGGAGCACGATCAGCAGCCGCGAAGGGCGGGAGAAGGGCAAAGCTTTCATGGATCGGAAGTGTTTCCTATTTGCAACCCGATTGCAAATAGAATCACCCGTGGACTTTGACTCCACCGACCCACGTCTGCGCGACTTCGAGTGCATCGGTGAGCACGACAAGGTCGGCGCGGGCTCCCGTCTCGAGGGTGCCGCGATCGGTGAGGCCGAGGGCGCGCGCGGGGTTGAGCGTGGCCATGCGGACGGCTTCGACCAGCGGAATGCCCACGACGTTGACGAGGGTCTGGACGCCCCGGATCATCGTGCAGGTGCTCCCGGCGAGGGCGCTGCCGTCCAGGAGTAAGCTGACGCCGTTGCGCACGACGGCCTCCAGTTCGCCCAGCGGGAAGATTTCGCCATCAGGGAGACCTGCGCCGGAGGTGGCGTCGGTGATGAGGCAGATGCCGTCCGGGCCCTTGGCGTTGTAGAGCATGCGGAGAAGGGTGGGGGAGACGTGTTTTCCGTCGGCGATGACTTCACAGAGAATCCCCGGCTCGCTCAGGGCGAACTCCAGTAGCCCTGCTTCGCGGAAGGGGCCGTTTCGTCGGGCGCTCGACATGCAGTTGAAGGTATGCGTGACCCCTTCCATTCCGCGTACATAGGCTTCACAGGCTTCATGATCCCAGGCGTTACTGTGGCCGCCGCTGACGCGCACGCCCCGCTGGCGCAGGGCATCGATAAGCTCCAGCGCGCCGGGCAGTTCGGGCGCGAGGGTCATTTGGATGACCGTATTCTCCTCGCCGGGCGCAAAGTCGAGGATCGGTCCATAGTGCCCGGGAGTGGGGGCGACGAGCAACTCCGGGAGGTGCGCGCCCGGTTTCTCGGGAGAAAAGTAAGGGCCTTCGACATGAATGCCGAGGAGGTCGGCTCCGGGGTGATCGGAGTTGCGGTAGCCTTCGGCGGCACGGAGGACAGCGGTGATCTCGTCGAGCGGAGCGGAGATGGTCGTCAGCGCGAGCGAAGTGGTGCCGCCGGTGGCGTGAAAACCGCAAATGGCGTCGAAGGCTTCGGCGTTGGCCTCCATGGCGTCGCGACCGGCTGCGCCATGAATGTGGATGTCGATGAAGCCGGGGGCAAGGGTTTGTCCCGCGAGATCGATGATTTCCTCCCCGGCTTCCGGAGAGAGGGCGGGCGCGAGCGCCTCGATCCTACCGCCCCGGATGCGGAGATCTCCGCTCGGCTCAATGCGGTCGGGAAAGAGAATGCGGGCGTTGCGAAAGAGGACGGAGCGGGATAAGGCGTCGGACACGAGCGTACTGTAATTCACTCTCCTTCCCTTGCGCAAGCTCCCGCCTGCGCTGCATCCCTTCATCCTGCAAATAAAAAACCGGGGATTGACGGAACCGAGTTACTATAGTGAATATGATAACACTCTATGGAATCGAACGTACAAAATCAAATCAAGGAGCTTGAAGCAAAGATTCAGGAACTGCGCTCTTCCCAGGTTGAAGAGCTGGAGGAGAAGCTGAAGGCGGCGCGTCAGGTGGTGGCCGATCTGGAGGCGGAAATCGCGACGCTCTCGGGCAAGGCTCCCGCGCCGGAAGCTCCCGCGCGCCGCAAGCGGACCTCTTCCGAAGAGGTTCGGGGACGCATCCTCAAAGCGCTTTCGGAGAACGTGGAAGGACTGGGACAGAAGGAAATCGCCGATATTACGGGGTTAAACTATAATACGGTGGTCATCTATCTGAAGAATAACCCCAAAGCGTTCAAGACGACGGGGTCCTTCCGTTCCAAGCGCTATTTTCTGAAATAGGCTTTTCCATTTATCCTTACGACAGCCGGTCAGCTCCTCGCGGGAGTTTGACCGGCTTTTTTGATTTCCTTGAGGAGGGGGAGGAGCTGGCGCAGGTCGGCGGAAGAGAACGTGGGTGGCTCGGTTTCCGCTTCCTCCAGTAGCGTGACGCGGAGATGGAGGAGGAGGCGGGAGAGGGCAAGGGTTTGACGGCTGGAGAGGGCGAGGTTCATGCCCTAAGAGTCTACACGGCCCTCCGGAATGCGCGGGAGCGGCAGGCGGATGCCTGCCGAATCGCCGGGTGCCGGTGACGAATGGCGCGGGGTGCGCGCCGGAATATTCCGGTGGATTGCGCTTGCTGCTGCTGAAAAATCAGGCTTTCGCCGCTTCTTCCGAGACTTCCTCGCTGCTCTTCGGCGGGCAGACGTTGATGAGCGGGAGAAAGGCTTTGGCTTCTTCCTGGTAGGCGTAGATCTCGGCGGTGGCGATCTTGAACCACCATGCGTGCAGCTGCAGCTTCCCGGCCGCAATGCGTTTTTCAACGCCGGGATAGGTGCGGAGATTATCGAGGGCGAAGAGGATATTGGCCTCCATGGCTTCCCGGAGCAGGGTCTCGGGCTCGGCGGAGAGAGCGTCGTGACGCTGGCGGATCATCTCCTTTACCGGCGCGGCGAGACGCAGCCAGAGCCGGAGATGTGGCATTCTCTCGTCAGTCTCTTTGTTGGGGCCGTTGATGGCTTTCTCTACGAGGGCGGTCATGGCTCCGCACTGGGAGTGTCCGCAGACGACGATGTCTTCAACTTCCAGCTCTTCGACGGCAAATTCAATGGCGGCGGCGGTGGAGTTCGTGCTGCCGGTGACGCTGGAGGGCGGAACGATGTTCCCGACGTTTTTGACGACGAAGAGATCGCCGGGCTTGGACTGGGTGATCAGCTCGGCGATGACGCGGGAGTCGGAGCAGGTGATGAACAGGGTATGCGGTTTCTGGCCTTCGGTGGAAAGGCGCTGAAAGAGTTGGCTGTACTTGGCGATCTTGCGGTCGTGAAAATTTTGAATGCCTTCCAACAGTTTATGCATGACGATGAGTCTGGAGAAAGGAATGGGGGTTCGTCAAAAAATTTCGACAGCCCCTTTTTCCTACCCAAGGGACGCTTTCGGGCCTATCTTCCCCTTGCCTATGACTCCTGCGATTGATCCTGCAATAACGATGAGCGACCTGCTGGTACAGTTCCCCGGGGCGCGCCGCGCGCTTTTCCGCCAGTACCATATCGGCGGCTGCTCAAGCTGCGGCTTTCAGCCGACGGAAACGCTGGAGGAGGTCTGCCGCCGGAATGAGGATCTGCCGGTACAGGAGGTGATCGATTTTCTGCTCCAGAGCCACGAGGAGGATCAGCGGATTCTGATGCCTCCGGCGGAGCTTAAAGGGCTGCTGGATTCGGGTGCGGAGGGCGTGCGCATTGTCGACATTCGTACCCGGGAAGAGTACGAAGCGGTGCAGATCCCCGGCTCTCTCCTTTTCACCCAGGAGATGATGCAGGAGATTCTCAGCCGCTGGGAGCGCGCTTCGACCATTGTCTTTGTGGATCACAAGGGCGAGCGGAGCATGGACGCCGCGGCTTATTTCCTCGGTCATGGCTTTACGGCGGTCCGTGCCCTGGATGGCGGGATTGACGCCTATAGCGAGGAGGCGGACCCGTCGCTGCCGCGTTACGAGCTGGAGTAGTTTCCTTGCATTCTTTGCGGTTTCGCAAAGAATAAGCGATACGATGATCAGCTTTGCGGAGGTTTTTCCGGACTACGCGCTTTCGCCGCAGCTCCGGCGGTTTCGTGCTCTGTTGGAGCCGATGGAGGATGCGGCGCTGGAGCGGCTCGCTCAGGAGGCGCACCGGGCGACGTTGGCCAATTTCGGTCGTGCGATGCGGCTTTTTGCGCCGCTTTATCTTTCAAATGAATGTATCAATACCTGCACTTACTGCGGGTTTTCCCGGGATAACCCGATTCTTCGGGTGACGCTGGAGGTGCAGCAGCTTCTGGAGGAGGCGCGGCACCTGAAGGGACAGGGCTTCCGCAATATTCTCCTCGTGGCGGGGGAGCACCCGAAATATGTCTCCAATGGCTACATGGAGCGCTGTATCCGGGCGTTGACGCCGGAGGTGCCTTCGGTATCGCTTGAGGTGGCTCCGATGGAGACGGTGGACTATGTCCCACTGGTGCATGCAGGAGCAGAGGGCCTGATTGTCTATCAGGAGACGTATCATCAGGAGACGTATGCAAAGCTGCATGTGTCGGGGCCGAAGAAGGATTTTTTCTGGCGTCTCGCTTGCCCGGAGCGGGCTTATGAGGCGGGGTTCCGTCGTCTCGGGGTAGGGGCGCTTTTTGGTCTCTGGCACTGGAAGGAGGAGGCGATGGCGCTGGCGGCTCATGTGGAGCATCTGCTGAAGCATTGCTGGAAAGCGCAGCTTTCGGTGTCGTTTCCCCGCATCCGTCCGGCTGCGGGGGGCTTTGTGCCGCAGTATCCGCTGCCGGATCGCGAGTTTGTGCAGTTGGTCTGCGCGATGCGGATCTGTTTCCCGCAGGTGGGGATTGTGTTGAGCACGCGGGAAATGCCCGAGCTCCGCGACGCGTTGATCCCGCTGGGGGTGACGATGATGAGCGCGGGAAGCCACACGGAGCCGGGGGGGTACACCGGCCAAGGCCACGATGCGCTACATCACACGGTGCGCGGGCGGCAGATTGCTCTGGAGACGCCGCTCGATCCGGAGACGGGGGCGACCGGGCAGTTCGATATTTCGGATTCCCGTTCTCCTGCCGAAATCGCGGCGCTGCTCCGCTCAAAGGGCTATGAGCCGGTCTGGAAGGATTGGGACGCGGCGATTCTGAACGCGGACTCCAACGCTGCCTGAGAAGCTTTCTGATCTATGAAGGTGCGTATCAATGGTGAACCACGGGAGTTTCCCGACAGCCCGATGCCGCTGGAGGAACTGCTCCTCTCTCTCGGCCTCGAACCCCGAACACTGCTGGTGGAGCACAACGGCTCCGCGCTCACCCGCGCCGAGTGGAAGGGCCGTCTGATCGCCAACGGCGATTCCCTCGAACTCCTCCGCATCTCCGCCGGCGGTTAACCAGACTGCGTCTGGACTTCTTCGCGCTACCGCGCGGGGTCGCTGACGCGACCTCTTCGGAGCGGTGCTTTGGTTTCGTGTCCTCGCCTCGTGTCCTCGCGCCTTTAGGCTCCCTTTCCGCACCCCAAACCTCCAGCCGTCAGCCGATGACGAGGGGCAGCCGGAAGCCCACGCAGCGGGACTCCCTTTCCGTATCGTTTTACTAACCAGACGTCCAGCTACCAACCGCTGGCGAGAGCCAGCCGGAGCCCCACGCAGTGGGTTACCAGTTGGTGATCCACTTTTTTACGTCGTTGTTCGTTCCTCCGGTGCTCCAGAGATCGAAGGTCGGATTGTAAAAAGTTTTGGTCGCAAGCGGATTCGCGGTAGACCCCATAGTGGAGTACCCGTAAGGATTTCCAAAGGGATCCACGATGTACTTGCTGGCGGTATCCAGCTTGCCGTTGTCCATCATGTCGCCTTTGAACTCGAAGTACTTCCCTTTCAGTGACGTATAGAGAAACTCGGAAACGGCGGTGCTGGGAGCGGCGGAGGCACCCTTGGCCTCCACCCCGTCCGTGGTGGAATTCCTTGGGTAGTCGCCATTATCGATTTTATACGACTCCAGCGCGGTACTCAATCCGGCGATCTCAGCGGTGGCCCGCTCACGCGCGGCTTTCTGCTGGGCGAAACCGACGCCGGCCAGAATGATGCCGGCGAGGGTGATGATGATGGCCATGACGGTGAGCAGTTCCAGCAGGGTGAAACCGTTTCGGCCTCGGAAGGTGAGAAGTTTCATGGTTCTCCTTTCTTTTTTCGGGGGGGCTTTGGATTGGAGACCTCAGCCGGGATTCTGCATGTTCTGGATGATGCTGATGAGCGGCATGAAGAGGGCGATGACGATGCTACCTACAATAAGCGCAAGGAAGACGATCATCAAGGGCTCAAGCATGGAGGTGAGAGCGACGACGGCGTTGTCAACTTCGTCGTCGTAGACGTCCGCGATCTTGAGCAGCATGTCGGGGAGCTGGCCGGTCTCTTCACCAACGTCGATCATGGAGATAACCATGGGGGGAAAGACGCCGGAGGCTTCCAGCGGGGCGACGATGGATTCACCCTCCTTCACGGCATCGTGCACTTTGCCGATGGCGGAGGAGATAACGACGTTGCCGGCAGTCTCCTTGGTGATGTTCAGCGCCTGAAGAATCGGAACGCCGGAGGTGACGAGGGTGCCAAGCGTACGGGTGAACCGGGAGATGGCCGATTTCCGGATGAGATCACCCAGCACCGGGACGCGCATCTTGATATGATCAAGGATGACTTTGCCTGACTCGGTCCGCGAAAAGACAACGTAGCCGACGATCAGGGCGACAAGACCGGCAATGATCAGGAGGAAGTTGCTCTGGACAGCCTTACTGGCCCCGATAACGAGCTGGGTGATCATCGGGAGCGGTTTACCCCCGAGCATGTCGGCGAAGATCTGCTCGAACTTCGGTACGATGAAGACGAGCAGGAACCACATGATCAGGATGGCGATGACCAGCACGATGACCGGGTAGGCCATGGCGGACTTGACCTTGTTCGCCACCTTTTGCGCTTTTTCCTGAAATTCGGCGAGACGGTTGAGGACAAGCTCCAGCACACCGCCGAGCTCACCGGCTTTCACCATGTTGATGTAAAGCTTGTTGAAGATCTTCGGGTGCTGCGCGAGCGACTCGGAGAAGGTGCTGCCGCCCTGTACGGAATCGGCGAGCTGGTTGATGGTCGATTTCAGGACGGGATCTTTCTCCTGCTTGGCAAGGACGGTAAGGCCGCGGAGAAGGGGAAGACCGGAGTCGATGAGCGTGGCAAGCTGCCGCGTGAAGATCATCAGGGTCTTGGTCTTGATGGTCTTTTTCTCGAAAAGGACGACGCCTTTCTTCCCTGAGGCGGGGGCGGCGCTGGCGGCCGCCTTGGTAGCGGCTTTGCGGGCCGGAGCTTTTTTGCCGCCTTTGCCTTCTTCGACGACGCTGGTGGGGAAGAGCCCGGCCTGCCGCAGCTGGCTGATGGCTTCGTTGGAGTTGGCGGCTTCGAGTACGCCTTCAGTGCTTTGGCCGCGGGCGTCGAGGGCTACGTAGTTGAAGTTGGGCATAGCGGGGGATGAGAAGAAACTGCTGGAAGTCTAGCGGCTGCGACCGCGTTGTGCAATCGGAACGATGGGGTTACCGGAATGGAAAGGGCTTTTTTTCCCGGTTTTGCCGTGCGATGTATGGCTTTTGTCCATCGCAGGGCGCAGGGTCAGGTATATTTGAGGATTTCTTCGATGGTGGTCTCGCCTTCGTAGATGCAGCGGAGACCATCCTGACGCAGGGTGGACATGCCGAGCTCGACGGCTTTCTGCCGCAGGACAACGGTGGCAGCGCGCTGATTGATCAGTTCGCGGATGGGGTCGGTGATGTGCAGCAGCTCGTAGATGCCTTTCCGGCCTTTATAGCCGGTGTGGTTGCACTGGTCGCAGCCCTTGCCGTAGTAGAAGGTCTTGTCTCCGATGTCGTGCGGGGAGAGGCCGAGCTGAGCGAGGACGGATTCGCTCGGTTCATACGGCGTGCGGCAGTTCGTGCAGATTTTCCGGATGAGCCGCTGGGCGAGGACGCCCTCCAGCGAGGCGGAGATCATGAATGGCTCCACACCCATGTCAATGAGTCGGGTGACGGCGCCGGGGGCGTCGTTCGTATGCAGGGTGGTGAAGACAAGGTGACCGGTGAGCGACGCCTGAATGGAGATCTGTGCGGTTTCAACGTCACGCGTTTCACCCACCATGATACGGTCGGGGTCCTGACGAAGAAAGGCGCGCAGGACGCGGGCGAAGGTGAGGCCAATACCTTCGGCCACGGGAACCTGCACGATGCCATCAATGTCGTACTCAACCGGGTCCTCGGCCGTGAGGATCTTCGAGTCGATGGTATTGATCTCGTTCAGGCAGGCGTAGAGCGTGGTGGTCTTACCGGAACCCGTGGGGCCGGTGACGATGAAGATGCCGTTGGGCTTCTCGATGGTTTCGAGAATGTAGTTGTGAATGTAGTCCGGCATCGCCAGAGCGCTGAGGCTCAGGTTAACGCTGGAGCGGTCCAGAACACGAAGTACGACGCTCTCTCCAAATTGCGTGGGCAGGGAGGAGACACGGAGGTCGACGTGACGTCCGGCGGTGAAGGTCTGGATACGACCGTCCTGCGGGAGTCGGCGCTCGGCGATGTTCAGGTTCGCCATGACCTTCACGCGCGAGATGATCGGCAGCGCGAGGTGCTTCGGTGGCGGGGCCATCTCGTAGAGCGCGCCGTCAACGCGGTAGCGGATCTTGAACTCGTGTTCGAAGGGTTCGAAGTGAATGTCCGAGGCGCGGTCGGCGACAGCCTGCGCGAGGACGAGATCGACGTAGCGGATGATCGGCGTGGAGTTGGCTTCGGCTTCGACGTTACCGCCGTCGGCCGCCTGTACGCCGAATTCGACATCGGCGGTGAGCTGATCGAGAACGTCGCTGAGGTTCCCCGAGTCCATCCCGTAGAACTGCTGGATGGCGTCGTTGATGAAGCGGACGTTGGCGACGACGACGTTGATATCCTTGCCGATGGCAAAGCGGATGTCGTCCACGCTCTGGTTGTTGAGCGGGTCGACCATGGTGATGGTGACGCCGCTGGGGTTCTCGGAGACGGGGAACACACCGTGCAGCTTGGCCAGACCGGCGGGAATGGCGCGCAGGACCTCGGCAGGCGGCTCATAGCCTTCGAGGTTGACGTAGTCAGTGCCAAGGGCGCGGGCGAGGGTGTGGTAAAATTCGTCTTCGGTGACGAAACCGTAGTCGATGAGAACCTGAATGACGCTTTTCCCGGAGGAGGAGACCTCCTGCAATAGTTCGTCGACCTGATCGGAGGCGACGATGCCTTGCTCTACGAAAAGCTCTATGACTTGCTGGGCGTTCATACGGTGAAGGGGAACGGGAGGAGAAAGAGGATGAAAACTAGTTGGCGTCGGACATGGTGGCGGAGATGACCTCTTCGGCGGTGGTCATGCCTGCGAGGACTTTCCGCACGCCGTCTTCGCGGAGGGTGCGCATTCCCAGCTCGCGGGCGCGTTTCCGCAGTTCGATGGTGGAGGCCCGTTCGTTGATCATGTGACGCACTTCGTCGTCGACAAGGAAGATTTCAAAGATGCCGAGCCGTCCCTTATAGCCGACATGGCGGCAGGCATCGCAGCCCCGCCCTTTCATGATGGTGGCTCCTTCGACCTGCGAGCGCTCCAGACGGAGGCCGCGCAGTTCGCCGTCGGTCAGCTCGTGCGGTTCCTTGCACTCCGGGCAGAGGCGACGGACGAGGCGCTGGGCCACGACGGCGCGGATGGAGCTGGAGACGAGGAAGGGCTGGACGCCGATGTCAACAAGACGGGCGACGGCGCTCGGGGCGTCGTTCGTGTGAAGGGTGGAGAAGACGAGGTGACCGGTGAGCGAGGCGTTGATGGCGATGCTCGCGGTCTCCAAGTCACGAATTTCACCGATCATGATGATGTTCGGCGCCTGACGCAGCATGGATCGAAGCGCGGCGGGGAAGGTCATGCCGATGTCGGCGTTGACCTGAACCTGGTTGATACCGTTGAGCTGGTATTCCACCGGGTCCTCCACGGTGATGATCTTCCGGTCGGGCCGGTTGATGTGGTGCAGGCAGCCGTAGAGAGTCGTGGTCTTACCGGAACCGGTGGGGCCCGTCACGAGAAGAATGCCGTCGGGCAGACCGATCAGGCGCTCGAAGATCTCCTGGTCATCGCTCATGAAGCCGAGCTGGGAGAGGCCGAGCGTCAGGCTCGACTTGTCGAGGATACGCATGACCACGCTCTCGCCATGGTTCGTGGGGACGGTGGAGACACGAAGGTCGATCTGCTTCTGCCCGATGCGGACCTGAATACGTCCGTCCTGCGGGAGTCGCTTCTCGGCGATGCTCATGGTGCCGCTCATGATCTTGAGACGGCTGACGATGGCGGTCTGGAGCTTTTTCGGCGGGTTCTGAACTTCGTGCAGCACGCCGTCAATCCGGAAGCGGACGCGGAAGCGCTTCTCCAGCGGCTCAAGGTGAATGTCGGATGCCCGCATCTTCTGCGCCTCGACGAGGAGCATGGTGACCATCCGGATGATGGGGGCGTCGCTTTCGTTCTCGCTGCCTTCGATGGAGATCTCGTCGCCGCTGGTAGCGAGGGCGTCCTCGTCGGGGTAATACTTCTCCAGCGATTCCTCGATCTGCTCGGGCGAGGCGCAGACCCACTCGATATCCATGTGCAGCCGGTGGGCTACGGTGTCGAAAGTGTCAAAGTTGAGCGGGTCGCTCGTGGCCATTTGCAGGCCGGTCTCGATATTGCAAACGGGGATGACCTTGAAGCGCCGGGCGATTTCCGCCGGAACGGCCATGATGACGTCGGGCGGGACGACCATGTGGCCAAGGTCGATGAACTCCATGCTGGAGTGCGACGCGAGCGCCCTCAGGGCATCGTTGCGGGTGATGATCCCGGAGTCAACCATCACATCCAGCGGGCTGCTTCCATTGCCATCCGCAGTGGCGGCGGCTTCATCGACCTGTTCCTGCGTGATCAGGCCGGTATCAGTCAGGATTTCGAGAATGTAGTCGTCGTTATTGTTAGTCACGAGGGGGAGGGAGTTGCAAAGGCAATAAAGCTAGGGAGGCTGGCGGGTTCTGTCAATACATGGCGCGGTATTTTCAGATTGCGCGCGGTTTTACCGCTATGAAATACTTCTGTTTTCCCGATGCCTTTCACCCGACAGTCTGATCTGCGCCGCCTCCGTTTGCTGACGGGGATTCTGCTGCTGCATCTGCTGGCGGTGGCGGTGCTCTCGGTGGCCCCGGATCTGCACGCGCTGTTGCATGGGCATGCTCACGACGAGGCGCATGTCTGCGCCGTGACGCTCTTCCGGGGCGGCGCGATGGATGTCGTCGCTACGGACATTCCGGTGGCAACAGCGCTACGGTGGACCCGCCTCCCGGCGATGATGCCGGTGGAGAGCGCGGCAGCATCGCTGGCGCTGATGGGCAAGCCGGGGGAGCGAGGGCCTCCGGGGGAATCGGTCGCTTCCATCTGATCCATTTCCTTTCCGGGCCGCGGGCTTTTTGCATTTTGCCTCCGGGGTCCAGGCCATCTCTTTAATTCCTGTTTTTCGGCGCGGCGTGCTGTCGCGCCACCTGATGATTTTGAAACCGATTGTTTTTCTGGCGGCATCTCTGGCCGCCGCGCCGTTCTGTGCGGCGCATAACCATGACCATACGCACGATCACGCCCCGATACAGAAACCGTTCGAGCTGGGAGTTTCCGGCGTGCTGGATCTCATCACGACCTACTCCGACGCGGCGGACCGATGGAATATCACGGCGCGCGATGTGGAGCTGGAAGTCTCGGCGGAGGCCCGCGACATCGTCCGCGCATGGGTGACGATCAACGCCCACTCGCCGCTCGACCCCACCGGGGACCACGGATTCCTCGAACACGCGCACATTGAGCTGGAGGAGGCGGCGATCATGACCACGGGGCTACCGTGGGGGCTGACGCTCAAGGGCGGCCAATTCTTCGCGGACTTTACGCTCTACGGAAAGGTACACGGGCATGACCTGCCGTTTGTGGACCGCCCGTACTCGCTCGATCTGGCGATCGGCGGGGAGACGATTGCGCGGGGCGTGGAGCTGCACTGGGTACCCGAGCCGGTGCCGCAGCTGCGCTTTGTGCTCGGAGTAGTAGACGGCATGGGCGAGCAGGCTCCGGCAACGAATCGCCTCTTCATCTCCGGGGAGGAGGCTCACGGTCACGCGCATGGCGGCGACGACGGAGTCTACGAGCCGTGGCAGAACCGGGCTCCGCGTGATGTGATGGGGTATGGCCGCGCGGAAGCGCATCTGGAGCCGACGCCATTTACGAACCTCGACCTCGGCCTGAACTATGCTCATAGCGGAGGCAGCGCGCAGCGGCAGATCGCAAGCGCGGATGTCCGCTTCCGCTGGCAGCCGAACGGGTTGAAACCCGATGAGCTGGAGTTTGGCGCGGAGGCAATCTGGAGCCGTCAGCACGGGCCGTTCTCGGCCACGGCGCTGGCACACCGCGAGCCGCCGGAAGAGGAGCACGAGGGTCACGGGCATGAACATGAGCATGATCACGATCATGCCCACGACGAGGAATCGTCGGGGAGCCGGATCACCTCACGGAACGGCTCATCGAGAGTGGCCGGCGGCTATGCGTGGCTACAGTACCGGATCGGAAAGCATTGGGTGCCGGGCGTGCGCGTCGATTACACGGAGGCATCGCTCTATGAGCTGAGCGGCGAGCAGCTGGCGCGGTTTACGGATCGGCGATGGACATGGTCCACCTATGTGACTTTTCACGCCAGCGATTGGCAGCGGTTCCGGCTACAGCTCAGCTATGTGGATGCCGAGCGGCCGTTCACGCCCAGTGGAGGGACTCACGACGTCCAGGCATTCCTGCAATGGACGATCCTGCTCGGCGGGCATAATCACCCTTGATCCGGAGCCACTCCGCCGCTCTCCGGCTCCGGGGGGCGGCATGGGATGCCAATCGGAAGCGGCGGCAAGGCGCGATCAAGCAGTCGCGCCACGGTCAGGCCGACCAGCGCTTCGGCAAACTCCTCCAGGCTGACTTCCATCCGTACGACCGGTACACCATATTGATGACGTATCCCCTTGCAGCCCAGCACGACGAGTTGCGGCTGCCAGCGGCGATCCGGCTGCGATTCCTTCCACGCCCGCGCCACTCCGCGCATGAGGATATCGTCCACGACGAGGATCGCCTCGGGCCGCGTGGCTGCCGGGAGATTCCGCCATTCCGGAAAGACCTGCGTCAGTTGCTCACGCCCCAGCCGGTCGAGCTCCATCAATGGCTGCCGATCCTCAATCATGACGTTGCGGGTCACCTCGATCCCATGTGTCTCGGCGTAGCAGTACGCCGGACTGAGCGACTGGACGCTACTGCTCTCCCGCGCCACCAGCGCCACGCGGGTAATCCCCCGCGCACTCAGGTAAACGAACGCTTTTTCATAAAAGCTCGCCACATTCAGGAATAGCTCCCCGCCGCGCAACGGCGCGTCCAGACGCGTCCGGGGCAAGGCGTGAGCCCACTTCATTGAGGGGTAGTAGAGGGTGTTAAATCCGATCTCCACGAGCGCCACCGGGTGCAGCGCCCGGATCGACGCGGCCACGGCTTCCGCCGGTTGTGCCTTCTGATGCTCCGGGGCGAAGCGGCGGTAGAGGTCGGTGAAAAAATGCGCATCAAATCCTTCCCGCGCAAACCGCTCTTCCAGCAGAGCTACCATATGGCGCAGAGAGTAAAAGCGCTCCTCCTCAATCGGGTAGGCGATCAGCACGGCTACGCGGTCCACGCGCCGCTGCTGCCGCACGAATGTCCCCTTCTTCGGCTTGCGGTCGAGGTAGCCGAGGTGCGCCAGCCGTTTCAGCGCCCGCTGGAGATGCGTAGGGTGAATGGACCAGTCAGCGGCCCACTCCGCCGTCGGCCGCAGCCGTGAACCCGCCGGAAGCGCGCCCGACTCAATCGCTTCACGAATGGCCCGCTCCACCTGTTCATGCAGTGGCGTAAAAGCGTCAAGAAGCGGCTTATTCATGGAGAGGAAAGAAAGCGGCCCATTATGCTACCCCCGGCCTGTGGTATAGATCAAGCAGGCCTCGCGATTCCGCGCCCTTCGCCGCTACGGATGGTCGCATGTCCAGCCTGTCTGATTTTACCATTCGCGCCATCACGCTGCGGCTCTGCCGGGTGGAGCTGCTTAGCCGCAATCAATACTCCAGCGGTGAGTACGACCCCGATATCTATTCCGCCATCGTCCAGATCGATCTTGCCGCGCCGGAGGGTACCGGCTGGGGGGAATGGCTTCCCACAAGTATCATCTACGAACCCGGCCATATCGGTCGCAGCCCCATCGACGAATGGGCGACAGCGCGGACTGTGGCGCAGTCGCTGATCGGCCGCGACGCAAGGATGCTCAACCTCTGGAGCACCGGCCTCTTCGACGGGCTTCCCGTAGAGGACGCGGCAAATGGGATCATCGACGGCTTTGACTTCGCGCTGCACGACGCCGTAGGCCGGACGCTCGGCTGGAGCGTTCAGACGCTGCTCGGAGGCGGGCGCCCCTCAGTCTCCGGCATGCCGCTGCTCTATCTTGACACGCCGGAAGCCACGGCGGAGAAGGCGGCTTCGTACCACGCGCAGGGCGGCTACCGCTGGTTCAAGCTCAAGCCGTCGTGCGATCAGGGGCGCGACAGCGAAACCCTCCGGCGCATTCGCGAAGCGCTGCCGGACGTGGAGGGCTTCTACATCGACCCGAATTATATGCTCAAGCGCGACGTGGACGGGATCGTGGCCTACCTGAACGCGCTCCACCCGCTCGGCCTCCGCGTGTGCGAAGATCCACTGGTCCCCGGTCTGGACCGGTGGCGGGAGATCCAGAGCCGCACCGAAGTCGATCTGATGGTCGATGAACGCGCCCGGACCTTCGCTCAGGTCCGCGCCGCTGGTGAGGCGCGCGCTGCCCGCATGGTCAACGTTCACGCGAACTGGGCCGCCGGATTCCGCCGGGGGCTGCGGCGCGCAGAGTTGGCGGCGGGGTTGGGGATGCGGTCGATTGTCGGCTCGGTGCGCTACCTCGGCATCGGCACGGCGGCATACCAGACCTTCTCCAGCCTGCTCCCGTACGCGACGCCGTGCGAGCAGGTCAACGATGCCTTTTATGTCAGGGAGAGCGTGGTGACGGCCCCCTACGCCGTGCGGAACGGGGAGATCCTCATCCCGCAAGAGCCGGGGCTGGGCATTGAGGTGAACCGCGAAGCGCTTGATGCGCTGACGGTCCGGCATGAGACGTTCGGTTGACGCACGCCGCTACTTCTTCCCGCCCTGCGGAGCGGGAAAGGTATAGCTCTCGCCCTCCTTGCGGGCGTTGTAGGTCGCTTCGTCCACGCCGACCCAATAGAGATCGCCCCCGGCGCGGACTTTGAGGAAGAAGTCGCCTTTGAGGTGCTCGGATTTGACCCCGCTTTTGCCGATGGTGAGCTGGGTCTCGGGGGCGGGGGTGAAGTCCTTGCCTTCGATGACGCCGGTGAGCTTGTTGGCGGTAATGCGGTTGCCCATTTGCCCCATGCCGTAGATGACGGCGGCGAAGATGGCCAGAGCAATGACGACGCCGATGATCATCTCTTTGCGCGAGATGGCAGGGACGACGAGCGGCGGCTTGGAAGAAGGGTTCATGAGTCGGCGGGCGGGGGAAGAGGGGCGGAAGGTGCGGGCTCAGGCGGCGCAGGCGGTTCAAGCCGCTCGAACTGCTTTTCCCAGACGTAGCGGCGGAGGAGCACTTTGAGCGTGGCGGTGAGGGGGACGGCCAGCAGCGCGCCGAGCAGACCGCCAACGAGCAGCGACCACGCAAAGACAGAGACGATAATGGTCATCGGGTGAAGCCCCACGGAGTTTCCCACGATGCGCGGCGCGATGATCAGGCCGTCGAGATTCGTGATGGCGAGGAAAATGACGGTGACGATGATGGGGTGAAACCAATCCTGAAAATGAACGGCGGCGATGAGGACGGCAGGGATCCAGCAGAGCAGGACGCCGACGTAGGGGATGAGCTGGAGGATGGCGACGCTCAGGCCGATCAGGATGGCTCCGGGCAGGCCAACGATGAGCAGCCCGATGGCGAGCAGGAAGCCGTCGATCATGGTGACGAGGATCTGCCCGCGGAAGAAGGCGATGAGGTAATCGTTGATCTCGTTGAGGCAATCGACCAGCTCGGTTTTGAGCGGCGAGGAGCGTAGCGGGAGGTAGTCGCCCCAGTGTCGCGAGATGGAGCCCGCGTTCATTAGGAGAAAGAAGAGGTAGACGGGGACGACGATCAGGCCGAGGACAAAGCCGAACGCACCGAGGAACCCCTGAAAGCCGCTGGTGACAAAGGCCCAGATCTTCGGCGGCAGCAGGGGGATCTGCGCCTGGAGCCACTCGGCGGCCTGATGGACATAGGGGTTGTCGCTATGGATCTCGTAATGTTTCTGGAGCTGCTCCAGCGAGACCTTGCCTTTGGCGATCCATTTGGGGACTTCCTTGCCGAGATCGACGCTCTGCTCGTAAATCTGCGGACCCACGGCGAAGACAAGCCAGGTAAGCAGCGAGAAGAAGATGATAAAGACGAGGATAACGGAATGGGGCCGCTTCAGCCCCCACTCGACGCCTTTGGTCACCAGCGGATTGAGCAGGTAGGCGAGAATCGCGGCGATGGCGATGGGGATGAGAATGGGCTGGAGGAAACCGAGGACTTTACCGGCTCCAAGCACGAGGAAGATGGCGAGCGCTCCTATCACGGTTACGGCCAGACCGGTGAGCGCGGCCCACATGACTTTCTTCTGCCACGGAGTTGGATAGGGAGCGGGAGGCGGCTTCACGGGATGGTGCGTGGTGGTTGGGAGAGACTGGGAGAAAAGCGACGGGTTTCCGGCGATTTTGAACTTTGGGCTAGAAAACACGCTTTCAAAGGAATAATCCACTCCAAAGCAACTTTTGTCCCCCGCTCTTCATCCCTTCTCTTTTCCTGCCTCATGAACGTGGAAGTCATCAATACCGGCTCGGAACTCCTGCTCGGCACCATTGTCAATACGCATCTGAACTACTTCGCCGATCAGCTCTTCCCGCTGGGGCTGCGCATCGGGCGTCAGGTTACGGTGCCGGATGGGGAGCCGATCCGGCAGGCATTTGAAGAGGCGATGGGTCGGGCGGAGATCATCCTTATCACCGGGGGGCTTGGGCCGACGACTGACGACCTCACGCGCGACCTCGTAGCGGAGGCGCTGGGGCTGGAACTGCATCGCGACCCTGAGGTGGTGCGTGCGATGGAGGAGCGTTTTGCAAAGCGGGGACTTCAGATGGTGGAGCGCAATCTGCGGCAGGCCGAGGTGCTGGAGGGAGGCGTAGTGCTGCCGAACGCGTTCGGCACGGCGCCCGGGATTTATCTGCATACGCCTGCGGAGCCGCGTCGCCATGTCTTTCTGCTGCCCGGGCCGCCCCGGGAGCTTTACCCGATGTTTGAAGGGCAGGTGCTCCCGATCCTGCGGCGGCTTTCGCCGAGGAAGGTGGAGCACGGTTGCCGGACCTACCATGTGCTGGGGCTGGGGGAATCGAATGTGGAGGCGCTGGTCGGCGAGAAGCTTCTCGCGCTGCCGGAAATGGAGCTGGGGTATTGCTCGCGTCCGGGAGAGGTCGATATCCGCTGCATCGCCCCGGATGCGACGCTGATTCAGGCCGAGAAGATCATCATGGATGCTCTGGGCGACAAGGTGGCCTCGCGGAATGGACGTCTGCTGGAGCAGGATCTCATCGAGGCGCTCGCGGAAATGGGCGAGACGCTGGTGACGGCGGAGTCGTGCACGGGCGGACTGGTGACCCATCGGCTCACGAATATCCCCGGGGCATCCGCCGTACTGCTGGCGGGGTATATTACCTATTCGAACGAGGCCAAGTCGATGGACCTCGGCGTGAACCCTTTTGTGATCGAAACGCATGGCGCGGTCAGCCCGGAGACGGCGGCGGCCATGGCGGAAGGGGCGCTTCGCCGCTCGGGAGCGGACTGGGGTGTAGCCACCACCGGTATCGCCGGGCCGGGAGGCGGCAGCGAGGAGAAGCCCGTGGGGACGCTCTATGTTGCCGTAGCCCGCAGGGGCGGAGGGACGCACGTGGAGGCGCTGCGCTTTCAGCGGGATCGCGAAGCGTTCAAGCAGGTTGCATCAAACGCGGCGCTTGACCTGCTGCGGCGGCTGATGGGCAGGGGAAGTTGAACGAAAAGCGGGCCGGAGGTGTCCAACCCAACAAGGAGGACCCCATGCTTTATCCGACCCAGAAAACGCCATCGCATCAGACGCCGCCCGAGCAGACGCGTCCGCTCCGGGCCGTGGACGGGTACCTGTTCCTCGGGATGCCCGACGAAGCACTCGCTGCGCTGGCGGATATTCCGCCGGAGGACCATTTCGACGCTCCGGTGATGCGGGCGCGCATTCGCGTACTGCTCCATCTCGGCCAGTGGGACGAGGCGGACCGGTTGGCGGAGCAGGGAGCGGAGCTTCACCCGGAGGAGAACGAGTTCGTCGTGCAGCGGGCGTTTGCCCTGCATCAGATGAACAAGGGGGGAGAAGCCGTGCAGGTTATCAAGGAGGCTCCGGCGTGGATCCGGCGCACGGGCATCCTCCACTACAACCTCGCCTGCTACGAAGCGCAGTTGGGCGACCTCGGGATTGCGCGGGAATGCATCCGCGCGGCGATCGAGATCAACTCAGCGTTCCGGAAGAGCGCGCAGTATGATCCCGATCTCCAGAAACTCTGGAACTGACCGCTTCAACGCGAAAATCGACCGCTTCATCACAGGGATGGGATGAATTCTTGCGGAGCTTTCGGAGGAGTCCCTATGCTGGGGTCTTTCTCATGAAAACTCTCGCTTCCCACCCACTGTTCCGGCCCCGCAACCGGAGGAATCGTGTAGCCCGTATGACCCGGCAGGCGCTCATGGCCCTGCTGGTCGGCCATTGTGCCTTTACCTTTACCGCAGCGAACGCGGCGGTCATCCATGTCCCGACGGGAGATACCTGGGGAGAGACGAACCTCTCCAGTGGCGACATCCTCCGGGTGGACGGTACGATCCTCAGCAACTCCGATGATCCGGGCTATTGGGCGGTCGGCGTCGATCCGGACGCGGTCGACGTGATCATCAGCAACCGGGGATCGATCCGGGCGGAAGGGATGTTCAAGGCCGGCATTGATATTGCAGCGAATACCGGGACCACCGTGAGAAACCGGGAAGGGGCCGAGATTTTCGGGGCAGATTGGGGGATTTCGGTAAGCAGCGCGCTCGACTTCAAGGTGCGGAACGCCGGGACGATCTTCGGCGAATGGGACGCGGGCATCTCCGTATCCAATACCGAGAACGTCACCATCATCAACACCGGAAATATCGGCACGGATTACGGGGACGGTATTGAATCCGTCAATAACGTGTCGCTGGTGCTTCGCAACCGGGAGGGCGGGACGATTCAGGGCGACACCACCGGCATTTACGCCAGCGGCGAATCGGTCACGATTTCCAACAAGGGGACGATTGAAGGGTTTTCCGGTTCGGCAATTTACGTGGAGGCCTATTCCGCTCCCTCAGGGGGACAGGCGGAATTCCTTAACCGCAACGGCGGCGAAGTCTATGGCGATGTCTTCATCGGCGCCGGCAGCAGCGCCTCCGCCACGCTCAATCTCAGCAGCCTGATCGACGGCAACCTGACGCTGGAGAGCGATACCAAGGTGAGGCTCACGGTAGGCGGCAGTGGCTTGGCTGCGCTGAGCGATCTCGTGACGGGAACGTTAACAATCAACAGTCCCGAAGGCCTCTTCCACAAGCGGGGCGACGGGATATTACTGGTCGATACAGCCCTCGATACCACCCATTTCATGGTTTCCAATGGGGCGGCCATTGTGACGGACATGGCTGGCATCAACGGGCAGCATGTCTACCTCACCAAATCCGGCGATGAGAGCGCTCTGGTGCTCACCGATGCGGCGCATCTTGCCTCGTTTGAGTGGAATGGCGGAACGCTTGGGACAAACCTTACCTCCGCCGCCCCGCTCATCACTATTGATAATGCCTTCCTGCTGGCGGCGGCAGAGAATCTCTGGATTCTATCAATCGATCCGGCCGATATCGTGGAGCAGTACACGCTCCTGACCTATGGCACGGGTGTTTACGATCTCGAAAATCTGGAGATCGGGTTCACCAACGCCCCCACGGGGCTGGAGTTCGGCTATGAACTTGAAACGGTCGGCAATAGCATCGTTCTCACGCTCCTTGTCGACGCGAGCGGCGATCTCTTGCAGAACAGCGCCCCCGTGGGGACGCCCACCTTTGCGGTTTTCAACGTTACGGGCGACGCCCAAACCGGCGGCCCGAGCGAGGATAACACGATTCGTGGGCTGAATTTCGACGATGGCGGCAACCTGCTGGTACACAATACGCTGACAGTGACCGGCGGCGAAGTGACGGTCGACTCCGGGTCGGGGACGATTGATGGCGACAGGCTCGTGACGCCGTTCTTCCTGCAAAAGCTGGGCGGCGGCGAACTCATTCTCGGCGAAGACCTCCTCGTGCAGATCGGTAGCGACCTGACCGTCTCCGAAGGGCGGCTGACGGTGAATGGTGAAGTAGAGGCCGTGGTCGGAAGTAATGAAGGAGAGCTGATCGTCAACGGCTCGCTGATCACCACCGGAGGGATCGCCAATATCGGGGCCATGGTCGTCAACGGTACGGTGGAGACGCAGGGCGTGGCGAACGCCGGTCTGCTCGGAGGCAGCGGCACGATCTTCGGCGGGGTCTACAACACGGGTATCCTGAATCCCGGCAACAGCCCCGGGACGCTGACGGTCGTCGGCGCGTTTGCTCAGGGGCCTGCCGGCAGTCTCGTCATTGAAGTCGGGAGCGAGTCGAATCACGACCGCCTCTGGGTCACCGGCGACGCCTATCTCGACGGTACGCTGCTGATCGGCGGCGATGTGGCTTTCGGCGACGAAATCCGCTTCCTGCGTGCCGGATCGATCTCGGGAGAGTTCGCTTCCATCATCACGAACGACGGCTTCCGCGTTCGCCTGCTGGAAGAGGACGACAGCCTCACGGCGCTCTTTGCTCCGGAGAAGTACTCGGACATCGCCAGCGGCGATAATCACCGCAGCGTTGCCAAGGCACTCGACCGCTTCATCGATGCCACCGACGGCGACCGGGAGACGGTGAGCCTCGCGCTCGATCATCTCCGCGCGGACGAGTATGCCAATGCTTTCCAGCAGATCTCCCCGGCATTCCACGAGACCATCGGCATGCAGGCGATCAACCTGACGCAGCAGCAGGGCCGCCTGCTCCAGCAGCGTATCGGCACGGCCCGCTACGGGCTGCGCGGCTTCCGCTCCGGTACCGTGGAGACGACGCTCCAGACCGACCGCGACGGCAAGAGCGTGCACAGCGCCAAGGACGTGAAGGAAGTGGTCACGACTACCACCACCGAGGAGGCGAACCGCTGGTCCGTCTGGCTGGAGGGGAACGGAGTGTTCTCCCGCGTGACGCAGGCGCAGCAGGTGCCGAATGGACGG
Organism: Chthoniobacter flavus; assembly: GCA_040392045.1. Lineage (GTDB taxonomy): Bacteria > Verrucomicrobiota > Verrucomicrobiia > Chthoniobacterales > Chthoniobacteraceae > DATMFV01. The sequence continues at coordinate 24,452 of JBEBWR010000017.1, forward strand.
ACGCGCGCCGGGGGATTCGTCATCGGAACGGATTACGCGTGGAACCCGAACTTCATCACGGGCCTTTTCGCCGGATATGAAGGGCTGGAGACGAAGTACACCGACGAAAGCCGTGTAACGATGAACGGCAGCCGCTTCGGCGGTTACGCCACCTATCAGCTCGACAGCGGTCTCTATCTCGACGGATTGGTATGGGGTGGTGTGAGCGAGTACCGCAGCCATCGGAATATCCGCTTCGGCTCGGTGGATCGTACGGCCCGCGCAACGCAGAACGCCGGAGAGGTGAGCGCGCTGCTCGGTACGGGGTATGACTGGAAGCCGGGGAACTGGATCATGGGCCCCACTGCCAGCCTGCAATATACCTATCTGGGGATCGACGGCTTTACGGAAGACGGCGCGAAGAGCCTGAACCTCGACATGGATCGTCAGGAAATCCACAGCCTGCGGAGCAACCTCGGGGCGCGTATCGCCTATCGCTACGAGGTGAACCCCGACGTGGTGATCGTCCCCGAGCTTCGCGCTTCGTGGGAGTATGAGTTTGCCAACGATGTCCGAACCATGACCGGACAGCTCTCCGGCAAGGACATCAGCTACCGGACCAGCTCGCAGGAGCGCGCCAGCCTCTTTGCGGGAGCGGGAGTGAACGCGCTCTTCAATCAGCGGGTGAGCGCATCGCTCTCCTATAATGTCGACGTGGGCCGGTCGGACGATACGGCTCATATCATCAGCGCCAGCTTCGGCGTGCAGTGGTAAACGCAAAGTTGTAAGTGTGTGGAAGAACCGCAGGGGAGAGTTCCCTGCGGTTCTTCACATCGCTGTTCCGTCCGTTTATGTCCCGCCAGTTCCCCACTTCTTCGTCGGTGATTCCTCGCGTAGCGGGGAGTTTCTGGTGTTGGCAGTTGGCGGGGTGGGCGGCGTTGCTGGTAGGGACGTTTCCCTTCAAGCTTTATTTCGCCCAGTATGAGTGGCGGCTCGTGGTGATCCTGACGCTGCTGCGCGATCTCCCCGCATTTTTCTATATGCTCTGGATGCGGCGGATCTACCGGCCCCGCGCCGCATGGATGGAGGAGCGGCTGCGCGATCTGATCCTGCTGATCATCGCGCTGACATTGCTCGGAGCCGGAGCTGACTTTTTCGCGATCCGGCTGGTGGGTGCGGTGACGAATATCCCGCAGATGGAGAACGGGCATTACCTGCTGATGACGCTGGCGTACCGTATCCTACTCTTCGGTATCTGGAGCCTGCTTTACTTCGGGCTCAAGGCGATCATCTCGCGGCAGCGGCAGGCGGAAGCGCTGCGCGAGGCGGAGATGCAGATGCTCCGCGCGCAGATCAATCCGCATTTTTTCT
>JBEBWR010000018.1:0-24754 GCA_040392045.1 Chthoniobacter flavus
GGCTTACGCCTCCGGCTTGGTCTTGGGGAGGCCGATCACGCGCTGATCGTCTTTCCACTGACCGCGCTTGCGGATGAGGTCGACGCGCTCGAAGCGCTTGAGGACGTTGCGCTTAGCGGCGATCGTGCTGGCACCTTTAAGACTGCGATGTTGGGACATAGTAAATAAGACTGGTTATAACTGACTGAAAACTGGAAATGCTTCCCGCGCAAAGGGGAGCGCAAACCCTAGGGGGCCACGCCGTTCTCTGCAACAGAAATCTTCGCGGAATTTTCGCGAAAGATCAGATGAGCCCGAGCTTCATCTGGCCGGCCTCGCTGATCATGGACTGATTCCATGGCGGGTCCCAGACGAGCTCAACAATCGCTTCGTCTACTCCGGGGATGGAGGTCAGCTTGCTCTCGGCTTCCGCGGCGAGGGTTGGGCCCATGCCACAGCCAGGAGCGGTGAGGGTCATCTTAACGTTCACCCGCGCGCCGCTCCCGTCCTCTTTGGGCTGGATGGCGCAGTCGTAGACGAGCCCGAGATCGACGATGTTGACCGGGATCTCCGGGTCGTAGCAGGTCTTGAGCTGCTCCCAGATCTGCTTTTCGTCCACTTTGCCGTCGAACTCGGCCTTCGCCGTTTCGGGTGTGGCGGGAACCTCAAAGCCGAGGGCGTCGGCGTTGCGGTCCACAATGCGGACAAGCATGCCCATATCGGTCGCTACGGTGTAGCTGCCGCCGAGGGACTGCGTGATGACGACGCGCGCGCCTTTGGATAGCGTCACAGGAGTGCCCTGCGGAATCCGGATGGCTTCGCAGTCGCGGGTCAGGATGATTTCCTCTTGCATAAGATGGGGATGGTGAAACTCAGCGCGGTTTGATGACGATCTTTGGCTTCGGGGCGGAGGTGCCCGCCTGAAGCTGATCGAGCAGGCTGGGGGCGGAGGGAGCCGCTTGAGGCACCGCCGGAGCGGCTTCAGGAGCCTCGCCGGTAAGCGCGGAGCGCAGCGCGCCCTCTACGAGCTGGGCGCAGTGAATCTTCATCGGCGGCAGCGCGCCGAGCGGGGCGGCCAGTTCTTCGCCGGAGAGGGCGAGGGCTTCTTCAGCGGTTTTGCCGGAGATCAGCTCCGTGGCCACGCTGGCCACGGCGATGGCGGTTTCGCAGCCGAAGCTCTGGAAGGTGGCGCGGTCGATGACCTTGCGGCCGTTCTCTTCCTTGAACTTTACCCACATGCGGAGCATATCGCCGCAGTCAGGGCTGCCTGCGGTACCTACGGCGTCGGCTCCGTCGAGTTCACCGAGATTTCGCGGCTGCGCGATAGCCTCCCGGATGCGGTGTTGCAGATCGTCGCTCATTTCCCTTTGAAAATGACTCAGAATGCGACGATCGGCAACCTTCTTTCGCAGTTATACCAACTCCTGTTGAAAACCGGCCACTCTGGCTTGTCCTTTTCAGCGAAGGCGGCGTTGTCGGCTAAAGTCGCTATCTTCAGATAGTGACTTCATCCTCCGCCTTGCCTTCCCCGAAAATTCCTGCGCCATAAAGACCTTTTTTCAAATATCGTTGGTATTACCTCTGCAACGGCTTGCGGTGATCGCCCCGGAAGAGCCGATACACCAGCAGAAGCAGGAGCGCACCCAGCAGCGACGCGAAGAATCCGGCGGACTCTCCCGGCTCGTACCACCCCATGTTGCGCCCGATGAGCGCGGCAATAAGGGCGCCCGCCATGCCGAGCAGCGTGGTGATAATAAACCCGCCGGGATCGCGCCCCGGCATGATGAGTTTCGCGATAAACCCAACGACAAACCCGATGATAATGGCCCAGATCATACCCTTGGTTCGGGGCAAAGACCGGGGATGCGTCTACGGCAGCTCTACGATTTCCGCAGCGAGGCGATGTCGATGACGAAGCGGTAGCGGACATCCTGCCGGAGGAGGCGCTCCCACGCTTCGTTGATCTCATCGATCCCGATCACTTCGATGTCGGAGACGATCCCGTGCTCCGCGCAGAAGTCGAGCATCTCCTGCGTCTCGGCGATGCCGCCGATGGCCGATCCGGCGAGGCTTTTACGACCACCGATGAGGCTGAAGGCGGAGACGGGTGCGGGGTTCTCCGGCGCGCCGACGAGAGTCAGCGTTCCGTCGCGCTTGAGCAGGGCGAGGTAGGCGTTCAGATCGTGGTTGGCGGAGACGGTATCGAGGATGAAGTCGAAGCTGCGGCGGTGCGCTTTCATGGCCGCCGGGTCTTTGGAGATGACGACCTCGTGCGCGCCGAGGCGCAGCCCGTCCTCGACCTTGCCGGGCGAAGTGGTGAAGAGGACGACCTCGGCACCCAGAGCCCGCGCGATCTTGACGCCCATATGCCCGAGCCCGCCGAGACCGACAATGCCGACCTTCTGGCCGGGGCCGACTTTCCAGTGGCGGAGAGGGGAGTAGGTGGTGATCCCGGCGCAGAGCAGCGGCGCGGTGGCGGCGAGGTCGAGCCCTTCCGGTACGCGAAGGACGAAGGCCTCGTCGGCGACGATGTCGGTGGAGTAGCCGCCGAAGGTGGGGCCGTCGGAGTGTTTGTCGGGGCTGTTGTAGGTGAAAGTGGCGCCGGAATCGCAATACTGCTCCAGTCCGTCCTGACAGTTTTCACAGTTTCGGCAGGAGTCGACCATGCAGCCGATGGCGGCGAGGTCGCCGGTTTTGAATTTCTTCACCTCGGAGCCGACGGCGGTGACGCGTCCGACGATCTCGTGCCCCGGTACCATCGGGTAGAGGCTGCCTCCCCATTCGTTGCGTGCCTGATGCAGGTCGCTATGGCAAACGCCGCAGTAGAGGATCTCGATGGCGACATCCGTGGGGCCGGGATCGCGGCGCTCAAAGGAGAAGGGAGCGAGGGAGGAGTCAGCGGATTGCGCGGCGTAGGAGAGGGTGGGTCGGGTTGCCATAAGTGACTTTGAGTATAGCACCCGCTCCGCTCCGGCGCTATCGGGGAATACCGGCCACTGCGCGGCATTGATCGCGCCGCCGCGCGGAGGCGCTGGTGCGATCGCTTCGGGGATGGGGGCGATTGCGTTGAGACGAGATCTGCATGTTCCTGAACTCTATTTTGGAACGAGGGGGAATGGCGGTCAATCTGCTCCACCCGTGGCGAAGAACTCTTTCGCTGTTTTAATGACAATCCCGGCTGCTTGGGGATCGCTCATGGCTTCGCGTTGCGACAGCGGTCCTTTGATGTGATGGGTGGCCGTATTAATAATGAACCAGCCTTCGTGGTCTGCCTGGTATGACGGTATCCGGTGGGCAATGATGATAGTGCTTCTCGTGCCAATTGCCGTGATATGACCCTCCAGTGGGCCGTTCGCATTCGGGTCTCCTTTTCTGATGAGGTAGAATTTTTGGTTCTCGTCAAAATATTCCAGAACGTAGTCATTGGTGATCGCCCTTCGACTCATGCCCAAAGGGTCGGAATCGCACCCGCCGGTGAAGAGCGTGGCTAAAATGCAAAGCAGGGTGTTGAAGGTCTGACGGGGGAATTTCATCGGCTGTTAAGGAAAAGGAGCGATCGATCAACCCAGCAAAAAGCACTGCTCCCGAGGTTGGGAGCAGTGCTTTTAAGTGGTTACTGCTTTACGTTCTTTTGCGGATCGTCTCCGAAGAGGTCGCTGTAAAGCGACCCCGCGCGGTAGCGCGAAGAACGCCACGAAGTGGCTTACTTGTTCGAGTTGAGGATCTCCCGCAGGACGTACGGCAGGATGCCGCCGTGGCGGTAGTAGTCGATCTCGATCGCGGTGTCGATACGGACGATGACGGGGACCGTCTCGCTGGTGCCGTCGGCGCGGTGGATGACGAGGTTCGCCTTCTGGCGCGGCTGGAGGTCTTCACCGATGCCGGTGACGTCGAAGGTCTCCGTGCCGTCGAGCTTGAGGGTCTGGGCGTTCGTGCCCTCCTCAAACTGGAGCGGGAGGACGCCCATGCCGACGAGGTTCGAGCGGTGGATACGCTCGTAGCTCTGCGCTACGACGGCTTTCACGCCAAGGAGGCGCGTGCCTTTCGCGGCCCAGTCGCGGCTGGAGCCGGTGCCGTACTCCTGACCGGCGATGATGACGAGCGGGGTGCCCTCGGCCTGATACTTGACGGAGGCGTCGTAGATGGAGAGCTGCTCGCCTGCCGGGTAGTATTTGGTGATGCCGCCTTCCGTGCCGGGAACCATGAGGTTCTTGATCCGGACGTTGGCGAAGGTGCCGCGGGTCATGACGCGGTCGTTACCGCGACGGCTGCCGTAGGAGTTGAAGTCGATGGGCTCCACGCCGCGCTCCACGAGGTATTTCCCTGCGGGGGAGCTGGGCTTGATGGCTCCGGCGGGCGAGATGTGGTCGGTGGTGACCGAGTCGCCGAAGATGCCGAGCGGGCGTGCTCCGGCAATCGGGGCGATGGTACCGGCTTCCATCCCGAATCCTTCGAAGAACGGAGGATGCTGGATGTAGTTGGACGCTTCGTCCCACTCGTAGACGTCGCCGATGGAGGAGGGGATCTCGTTCCACTTCGGATTCTGCTCCGCGAAGTCGGTGTAGAGCTTGCGGAAGATCTCGGGAGCCAGGGCGGCTTTCATCACCGTGCGGACTTCCTCCAGCGTGGGCCAGATGTCGCGCAGGTAGACGGGGTTGCCCTCCTTGTCGTTGCCGATGGGCTCGCTCTCCATGTTGATGTTCACGCGGCCGGCGAGCGCAAAGGCGACGACGAGCGGCGGGGACATGAGGAAGTTCGACCGGATGTTCTGGTGCACGCGGGCCTCGAAGTTCCGGTTGCCGGACAGGACGGAGGCGGTGACGAGGTCGTTCTTCGTGATGGCTTCTTCGATGCTCGGGTGGAGCGGGCCGGAGTTGCCGATGCAGGTGGTGCAGCCGAAGCCGACGATCTGGAAGCCGAGCTGATCAAGGTAGCTCTGGAGATTGGTGCGGCTGAGGTAGTCGCTGACGACGCGGGAGCCCGGTCCGAGCGAGGTCTTGACGGATGGGTCCACCTTGAGGCCCAGCTCGACGGCGCGCTTGGCGACGAGACCGGCGGCGATCATGACGCTCGGGTTGCTGGTGTTCGTGCAGCTCGTGATGGCGGCGATGACGACGGAGCCGTTGCCGACCTCCGTCTTTCCTTTACCGAAGGGATTGACGTCGAAGTCTTCCGCCGGGGTGCAGGTGGGGCGGTTGGTGGTCATTTCCACCTTGTTCATCTCGGAGCCTTCGACGATGTGATTGCTCTTCGAGTCGGTGGAGGCGAGGCCGTTGCAGTCCGTCAGCTCCGGTCCGTTCATGGTGACGGGGAGGCGGAGGTATTCCTGACCTTCGGGCTTGCCGTAGCCGCCGTCGGCGACGGGCTGGGAAAGAAGCTTGTTGAAGGCGTTCTTGAGGTCGTAGAGGTCGATGCGGTCCTGCGGACGCTTGGGACCGGCGACGCTCGGCTTAACGTCGGCGAGGTCGAGGTCAAGGTCGACGGAATAGTCGATGTCGCCCTTGCGGGGAACGCCGAACATGTTCTGCGCGCGGTAGTAGTTCTCAAACGCGGCGCATTGCTCGTCGGTGCGGCCCGTGGCGCGCAGGTAGTTGATCGATTCGCTGTCGATGGGGAAGAAGCCCATGGTGGCACCGTATTCGGGGGCCATGTTTGCGACGGTGGCGCGGTCGGGCAGCGGGAGGGTCTCGACGGCTTCGCCGTAGAACTCGACAAACTTGCCAACGACCTTCTGCGCGCGAAGCATCTGCGTGATGTGCAGGGCGAGGTCCGTGGCGGTGACGCCCTCGCGGAGGCGACCGGTGAGGTGCACGCCGACGACTTCGGGCGTGAGGAAGTAGACGGGCTGGCCGAGCATGCCCGCCTCGGCTTCAATGCCGCCGACGCCCCAGCCGACGATGCCGATACCGTTGATCATCGTGGTGTGCGAGTCGGTGCCGACGAGGGTATCCGGATAGTAAAGGTCGCCCTGATGGAGTACGCCCTTGGCAAGGTACTCAAGGTTCACCTGGTGAACAATACCGATGCCGGGAGGAACGACGCCGAAGGTTTCAAACGCCTGCTGGCCCCACTTGAGGAACTGGTAGCGCTCGCGGTTCCGCTTGAACTCCATGTCGAGGTTGAGCTGGAAGGCCTGCGGCGATCCGGCGTAGTCGACCTGTACGGAGTGGTCCACGACGAGGTCTACCGGGACGAGCGGCTCGATCATCTTGGGATCGCGGCCGAGCTGGTGGACGGCGGAGCGCATGGCGGCGAGATCGACAAGGAGCGGTACGCCGGTGAAGTCCTGCAATACGATCCGGGCGACGACGAAGGGGATCTCTTCGGCGGCGGGCTTTTTGGCATTCCAGTTCGCCAGCTGGCGCACGCTCTCTTCGGTCACTTTCTTGCCGTCGCAGTTCCGCAGGACGGATTCAAGGACGATGCGGATGCTGATGGGGAGGCGGGAGATGTTGCCCACCCCGGCCTCCTCCAGCGCGGGAAGGGAGTAGTATTGACCGGTACGGCCAAAACCGAGGTCAAACGTGCGAAGGGCTTTGAATGCGTCGCTCATGGATTCTGGATATGCTGCTGAGAAAAATCTTCTTGGGTGGACGTGAAAGCCCTTCAGAAAAGCCGAGCCGCTTGATTTCGGCAAGGACTGTCTTGGGGTTTTCGTGGCACCGTTTCTTTTTTCGCGTAAAAAACAGAGCTTGGATAGCAAAAACAAGCTGATGGCCCGCAATTTGGCGAAAAAAAGAAGAGGCCGCCCTCTGAAAATCCTATCAGAGGGCGACCCCGGGGGAGGGAAAGCGCAAAGGCGATCAGGCCAGCTCGGCGAGCTTCGCCTTGATGGCGTCGAAATTCGGGAGATCCTTCGGCGTCGGCGTCTGCTCGGCGTACTGGATGACGCCGTTTTTATCCACGATGAAGGCGGCGCGGGCAGAGGTCGCTCCAAAGCCGAGGAGGTCAGGCAGGAGAACGCCGTAGGCTTCGGCCGTCTTTTTATTGAGGTCGCTGGCGAGCGGGATGGTGATGTTTTCCTTCTGCGCCCATACTTCCTGAGCAAAGGGGCTGTCGACGCTGATGGCGACGACCTTGGCGTTCAGCGAGTCGTAGACGCTCAAGCCCGCGGAGACGTCGCACATCTCCTGCGTGCAGGCGCCCGTGAACGCGAGCGGGAAGAAGAGGACGACGGTGTGCGCCTTGCCGAAGTTGTCGCTCAGGGTGATGTCGGAGACGGCGTCGCCTTTTTTGGATTTCAGGGAAAAGTCAGGAGCTTTGGAGCCGATGGAAAGTGCCATAATCTCGTAAATGTCGATTGCGGTTGATGTGGAGACGGCAGGATATCGGGGATGACGCGGGATGGCAAGATAACATCCCCCGGCGCTCCCCGGAGGCGGCGCTCCGGGGAAGTCCGCGGCCTTACCGCCTTACGCCCTTGCAGCGGGGGAGAAATCGGCGGATGGTGAGCGATGTTTTCTCTATCGCTATGGTGATTCTCTGGTGGACGTTCTCTCTTCTGTTGATGCTCGCGGGGCTGGTCGGGGTGATCGTGCCGTTCATTCCGGGGGCGGTGCTGATTTTTCTCGGAGCGCTGCTGCACCGGCTGGGGCTGGGGGCTGAAGCGAGCGTGAGCTGGTGGACGCTTGGCGGCCTGCTGTTGCTGACGCTGATCGCCTATGCGCTGGAGTTCTTCGCGGGGAGCATCGGGGCGAAATATTTCGGGGCTACGCGCTGGGGGATCATCGGGGGGCTCATTGGCGGCGTAGTGGGGATTTTCTTTGGATTGCCGGGGCTGATCGTCGGGCCGCTTGTGGGGGTGATGATCGGAGAGCTGTACGGCGGTCGCCATCTTCGCGACGCCACGCGCTCGACGTGGGGCACGCTGCTGGGCGGAGCCGCCGGGCTGGTGGCAAAGCTGGCGATCTCTTTTGCGATGATCGCGTGGTTTGCGATTGCCCTGTTTTGATGGTTTCTAAAACTGCGCCTTGAAGGCGTGAAACTCCTCGCGCAGCGCGATGAGTTCCTCCCGTAGCGCGGCGATCTCGGCGCGCAGGGTTTCCTCGACCTCCGGCGACAGGGCGGCGGGGAGGGGGACGGCGACGAGCGGTACGGCGGCGGAACCGGGAAGCTCGGCGGGTTCCCCGGAGAGCAGATGCACGTAGCGCTTCTCCTTGCGCCCCGGAGCCGGGGGGAATGCCCGGACGAGCGGGGCGCTTCCCGCCGCCATCCCGGTCAGCAGTTCCTCCACTTCCGGCAGGGCGAGCAGCGCTCCGGCCATCCGTTCGCTGCGCTGGCGAAGCTCCCCCGGAGTCTGCGGGCCGCGCAGAAGGAGGGTGGCGAGCAGGGCAGTCTCCGCGCGGGTCAGCGTGTAGTGCTCGGGCAGTTCGTGGCGGTACTTCTGCACGCGCGATCCGGCGCTGAAGACGGCGGTGGCGAACTGCTTCTGCCGGAGCGCGTCGGCGGCGGCCTGTACGGTGGCGTCGTCGATGGCGGTGACCGGTTCGCGGTTCGTCGTCTGGTTGCAGGCGTTGACAAGGCTGTTGAGTGTGAGCGGGTAGTTGTCCGGCGTGGTCAGCTCTTTCTCGATGAGGCAACCGAGGACGCGCGTTTCAGGGAAGGAGAGTTCGGTCATGGGAAGGGGGGTACGGTAGTCGGCCTCTTCCGGCACGTCCAGTTCCTTGGCGCGATTCCGATACCCTCGGAGCAGGCGGTCCCGATGAACGGGGCCGGGCCATGCGCTCTCCCGCCGATGAATCCCTTCCTCCGATCCTTTGCCGCGCCGCTGGAGGCGATTGGGGGGCTCGTCTGGCTGACGGTCGATACCGCCCGGGAAACCATGGCCCGCATGATCCGGGGGCGCGCCCCGTTCCGCGCGGATACCTTCTTTGTGCAGGCGGACCGCGTGGGCTACGGCTCGATCCCGCTCGTGGCGCTCATCTCGTTCTTTCTCGGGCTGACGATGGCGCTGCTGGTGGGGCATGAACTGCGGAAGTTCGGCAGTCAGAATCTCGTGCCCGGTCTGGTCGGTGTCGCGTTCACCCGGGAGCTGGCCCCGCTGATGACGGGGATTGTCGTCGCCGCGCGGGTGGGGGCGGCCTACACGGCGGAGTTGGGGACGATGACGGTCTCCGAGGAGGTGGAGGCGATTGAGGCGATGGGGATCGGCCCGTTCCGCTATCTCGTGGCGCCGAGGGTGATGGCAATCTTTTTCCTCATGCCGTGCCTCGCCGTGCTTTCAAATGTCGCCGCGCTGGTGGGAGCCGCGCTGGTCTGCAATCTCCAGCTGCATCTGAACTACTACTACTTTCTCCAGCGCCTGCTGGATAATCTGATCGTCCGCGACATTGTCTCGGGCGAGGTGAAGAGCTTTGTCTTCGGCCTGATCATCGGGCTGATCTCCTGCTACAAGGGGCTGGCCGTCCGGGGCGGAGCCGCCGGGGTCGGTGTGGCGACGACCGGCAGCGTGGTGACGGCGGTGACCCTGGTGATCGCCGCGGATACCCTGATCAACATCGGACTGGTGGCCTTCTATGACTGATCCAAACGGCGTTACATAAGGACGGTTTGGAATTGGCTTTCCTAGGGTTCTCCAGCTGACCTTGACTTCATACGATTCATGACCGACCCCTTCCTCCAGTTTACCGCTGCCAGCCCGGGCTCCACGGGCGATGCCGTTGTGGAGATGCGGGGCGTGGATTTCAGTTTTAACGGTCACGCCATCCTCCGGCAGCTCGATCTTGTAGTGCTGCGCGGCGAGCGCATGGTGATCCTCGGGCAGAGCGGCTCGGGGAAAAGCACGCTCCTGCGGCTGGTCCTCGGCGTCCTGCAACCCAACGCCGGGCGCGTCTTTTTCAATCGCGCGGATCTCTCCCGGCTCCCGCGAACCCGGCTCAATCAGGTGCGTACCCGGATCGGGATGGTCTACCAGCAGGCGGCGCTGATCTCCTCGCTAAGCGTTCGCGATAACCTCGCGCTGCCGCTGGAGGAGCTGACCCGCAAGCGCCGCGCCGAGATCGACCGGATCATCGCGCAGAAGCTCGCCCTGGTCGGCATGGAGGAGACCGAGCCGCTCTATCCCTCGGAGCTTTCCGGCGGGATGCGCAAGCGGGTGGCCATCGCCCGGGCGCTGGTGATGGAGCCGGAGCTGCTGCTTTTCGACGAGCCGACCGCCGGGCTCGACCCGATCATCTCCCACGTCATTGACCAGTTGATCATCGACCTGAGCCTCAAGGCGAATGTCACCTCCATCGTCGTCACGCACGAACTCGACAGCGCCTTCCATATTGCCACGCGCATGGCCATGCTCTATCAGGGCCGCATCGTCGAAGAGGACAACCCCGAGCGCTTCGGACAGCAGGGGAACCCGTTCGTCCGCGAGTTTATCAGCGGCCATACCGGGAACGGAAAGGGGGGCGCATGAATCTCCTGCGCAACGAAATCCGTACGGGCCTCTTCGTGGTCGTGACGATCGGACTCGTGGCCGCGATTCTGATCTACTACGGCGCGGCGGGGGATTTCAGCGATCAGAAACGCTTTCAGGTCTACTTTGACGACGCCGGAGGGATTCAGCCCGGCGCGACGGTGACCCTGAGCGGGCGGAAGGTCGGGCAGGTGCGGCGGCTGATGTCGCCCGTCCCCGAGGCGGAGCGCCCCGAGCCGCAGCTCCAGGTGGTCATTGAGGTGGAGGTATCGATCACGGCGCGAATCTACCGCGATTCGCAGGTCGTCATGCTCCAGTATGGGATGCTGGGCGATCAGCTGATCGACTTCACTAACGGCCGGGAAGCGTCGGGAGTGGCACCGGGGGGGAGCCACTTTATCGGTCGGCGTCAACCGGGGCTGGGTGATGCCATTCCGGAACTGCTGGAGAGGATTGACCCGCTGGTGAACGAATCGACCGCGCTCGTAAAGGAACTGCGGACCACCGCCGCGCACCTGAGCCGGATCACTGCCGATAACTCGGACTTCAATCAGGCGATCACCCGCTACAAGGACGCCGGTACCAACCTGAAGAAGCTGACTTCGGAGAACGGGTATCTTTCGAAGACGCTGAAGAATCTCGACGAGCTGACCGGACCCGAGGGGCGTGCTCACAAGGTCTTTGACAACATTGACCTGCTGATCGGCAAAGACGGAGATCTCGCCGCCGCGCTGTTGAGCATGAAGGAGTTCACCGCATCGCTCAACGGAAACAAAGATATCGCGCCAACGCTGGCAAACTTCCGCCGCGCCAGCGAACAGCTGAACTCTACGCTGGGCAACCTGAACGGGACGGTGAAGGGGATTACTCCGTGCGTGAACGAGACGGTGCGCAATGCCGCGCAATTCACCGACACCATCAAGCGTCAGCCGTGGCGGCTCATCTGGCCTTCGACAAAGAAGTACCCCGAGGATGACGCGAAGAAAAAGAAGCAGCAGAATTTCGTCGTGACGCGGAAAGAAGAGATTCTCATCCCCGTGGGAGAAAAACCGCGCCGTCCTCTCTGGGCTTCCGACCGTAAGGAGGACGAGAAGCCCGAGCAGCCGAAGAAACGCAAAGAGAGGAAGACGCGGCCCCCCGGCCGACCGCCGCGTTGATTAGCGCTCTAGCGCTTCCGTCGTCGCCACCCCATCGCGCCAAGGAGCGCAAGTGCCGAAGCGCCGAGCATTCCTGCGGACGGTTCAGGGATCATGTAGGTCACGGTAAACGGATCATCAATCGCGATCATGACCGGCTGCAACGTGTAAGGCCCCGGCTGGGTATAGGTAACGCCGTCAGTCGGTTCCATTCCCGGTCCGCCGGGGTTGTAGAAGGAGCTGTACTCTCCGTCTGCCGGGATTTCGACAAACGTGATCAGCCGCATGGCGGCTTCGTCTCCCTTGAGGATAATGTCGATCTGATTATCGTGATCCTCAATGTACGTCAGGTCGTAGTCCTCCATAGCGAGGCCGAGATCCGCGAGGCCGAGCACGGTAATCTCTCCGGCGAGGGTGGTATAGGTCTGATTGGCCTCGGTGATCCAGATGATCGAGCCATCCGTATCCATCACCTGAATGCGGAAGAAGGTTTCGAAATCGGTAGGCATGACGCTGGTGACGCCATCGGGAGAGAAGCCGCCGGTGGTCAGCACGCGCAGGCGATACTGTGCGTCGTCGCCGTAGAGGGCGATGCCGTCATTCGGCAGGCCGCCATTGAAAAGGGGTGGGGCGCCTTCCCCGGCGGTGGACATCACGCTGAGCTTTGCGCCGACGAGCGTCGGGCCGCCGTTCTCCACGTACGGATTGCTGCTCTCTTTTACCAGACCGACGGCGCTCACCGGTCCGGCAGGGCCAACGAGTTGCATCGGGGTGGAGGTTTCCACGATTTCCACCCGGACGGGGTAGATCGCCCCCTCGGTGCCGGGAGTCAGGCGATTGCCGAATTCGCCGAAGATCACCACGGTGTTGCGCTCGTTATATTCAAAATTCGGGTTGATGGAAGCGACCAGCGGCGTCACGTACTCTCCGGTGTTTAAAACGACCCGGAAGGCTCCGGGCGTTACCGTGCTCGGCAGGACCGGCCAGCTGAACACGATCGGCATGGCATCGGCGTAGGAGACCTGATAGCCGTAAGCGAACGCGATCTGCTCGGGCGTCGCGGAGGCAGTCTGGGCCCGGTAAGGAGGATCGACATAGCCCGGCAGATCCTGCCAGGCCCCGCCTGCGGCGATCACATCGTCCTTGTTGCCCGGTACGCCGATAATCCCTTCAAACCCATACCCCGCAGAGAGCATTTCCGCCGTATCGCTCCAGAGATCCGCGTTGATGAGAATATCCTGCATCAGGATCTGGTAAGAGGGGGTGGGGCCGTCAGGCTCCGCCTTGGCAGCGGCGGGGAGGATCAGCGCGACTGCCAGTCCACTCAGGAGAGGAAGGAGAGGGCGACGGAGTTGCCGGGAAAACGACCCTGCAATATCGCGAATTTTCAGATTCGTAAATGCCATGACCTCATCATTTGTAAGGAGAAAGGCGACTTGCCGAATGAAAATTGACGAAGCGGGCCGACGATTTCACGAAACTCCCGGAGGGAGCCGTTCAAGCGTGGATGATCGGCTCCCCACAGGTAGCCCCCGTCACGGGAACGACGGGAATCTCCTCAAAATGCTCATCCTTGCGAATGCCCCGGCAGATTTCGCTCAGGACGGTGAGTCCCTGCATCACCAGATCGCTTGAAGCCATCTGGAAGCCGCTCCACCGCATTGTGAGTCTGTTGATCAGATGTTGCTCCATCAGTGAGATCACCGAGAGATCGTCGGGGATGACCACTCCGAGCTGTTGCAGGAGCTTCTCTACATGACCATTGAGAATGGAGACCATCAGGCCGGTATAGCACCGGTCCTGAAGAAACGATCTTAGGCGCTCCATTGAGTCCGCATCCGGAGTGCCGCCGGTTTCCATGCGCGGGACCAGATAGCAGTTCTCTTCCGGAACTGGGAGTCCGGCTTCCTCCATGGCGGCCTGGTACCCCTTGAAGTAGGGGAGGTGGAAGAAGCCGTCGAGCGCCGCCCAACCAATGAAGCCGATTTTGCGATGTCCCTGCCGGATCAGTTCCTGCGTACCGCGATACGCCGCGTCCGCGTAGTCCAGAGAGACCACATTGAGCCCTTTTTTGCGGATGGAACGTCCGATCAGGATGATCGGAACGGGGGAATCCTCAAAAATCCGTTCCTCCATTCTGGAGAGATACTCCGTCCACTCCAGATTGGGGCGGAAGAGAACGACGCCGTTGCAGGTCTCCGGCGGCTGCTCAAGGGCGGCACGAAGGCCTTCCGTGGATTCGGTATAACGGTAGAGAATGTCGGCGTCGTTGGTTTTGCCGCCCGTTTCCAGCCATTGGTAGTGCAGGGGAGAGAGCGACCAGTACGCCGCGCTGTAGCGCTCAATGGCGATAAAATGGAGCTTCCGGCGCTTTGGAGGGGGAAGGATGAAATTCCCCATCCCCTTTGCGGTGGCGAGATACTTCCGCTCGATGAGTTCGGTGAGCGCTCCGCGGAGGGTGCAGCGGCTGACACCGAGGAGGTTGGTTAACTGCCGCTCGGAGGGGAGACGCGTACCGGTGTTCAATACCCCCGACTCAATCGACTGTTCCAGAGCGCCGGAGATCTGCTTATAGAGCGGGATGCGCGACTTGGCATCAAGGCGATCCGTGAGCGTGCGGAAAAACTCCGTCTCGCCCTCGGGAAGCGAAGGAGAGGGGGGCGCTTTACGGGTTTTTTTCGAAGGCTTTAGGGCATCTGCGGAGCTCATCTGGATGAATATAATACCAGTCCAAACCGGATCGTCAATGCACGGTTTTCAAAGGTGTGTATCCCCAAAAAGTAAAAGAAAATCATTGTTTTTTAGAATAGAGATTGACGGAAAACCCCAGAGTGGTCTATCTGGTACTAATCATGAAGCAGTTACTCCCCTCATCGCTCGTCGCGGCAGCGCTTGCTTTTTGCTTTCAGCTGGCTGGCGAATCCTCTGTGTTAGCCGATTGGCAAGCGGATTTCACGAAGTCACCGTACCAGTTAGATCAGACTGTGATTGGTCTGGAAGGCTGGGTGGGGAGCGAGGTGGATAGCGGAAACAATACCGATGCCGCTATCGTTACCGCACCTGGCGGCTCCGACAATGTCCTCCGCGTCTACTCCACCTCGACGAATCCTACCACGACACGCCGCCGGACGTTCCTGAGCAACCAGTTCACCAAGGTGGAGGGGGAGAAAGTGCAGGTGAAAACGTCGCTTGCCTTTGAGTGGACCAGCGGCACGCCTACCTCGAGGTTCATGACCTTCGCTCTGCATGCCGATTCGGCGATGTCGCCCATCATCATCAACTACGGAATGAACGAAGGGATTTTTCTGAGCGGAACCTATGGCGCGTTGGAGGCGGACGATCTCCAGATCCTGGCCGCCAATCAGGTAAAAGCGGGGGCTTTCTACGACTTTGATATCGTTCTGGACTTCACGGCAAAGCAGTTTGATATCACGGTGACCGGCACGGACGCTTATGCTGAACCCGTGACATGGAGTTTGAAAGGGGTCCCCTTTAAGACCGGTTATCAGTCGAGCCTGACGGGGGTGAACACCGTCAGGCTGCTGAACTATCAGGGAGAGCGTCTGACGATGTATGCGCAGGAGATTTCCGTAGCGAGCATCCCGGAGCCCGGCAGTGTGGCTTGCCTTCTGACTGGCGCGGCGGCGGGCGGCCTGTTACTGCTTAGGCGGCGGAAGCTTTGATTCGCGTTTCTCCCCCCTTCTCCCTCTCCGGAATCATGAAACATCCCCGTGCAACACGCCCTCAGGCCTTCGCGCTGCTGGAGTTCTTCGTCGTTCTGGCGGTCATCGCGGTTTTTGCCGTGCTGCTCTATCCGGTGCTGTTAAAGGTCCGCCAGAATGCCTATACCGCCAAATGTACGGCGACGCTCCGCAATATCGGTCAGGGATTGGCAAACTATATCGGAGACAAAGGCTACTATCCCGGAAGGGTAGCCGACAGGAGGCCGACCTTCTGGTACGAAGCGCTGGAGCCTTATGTGACCCGGCTTCCGGTGCCCAAAGCGGGGACGGCGCCTTCACAGTGGTGCCGCTGCCCCGCCCGCAAGGGAGATCCCTCGGGGGGCTCCTCGCTATTGGGCTATGGCTATAACATGAACTTCGGCAATATCCCGCCGGATCATTCGGGTTTCGATCCGCAGTCTTCTTACAACGCGTATTGGCACATTACGCCAGCCCGCGTGCAGAGGCCGGGTCAGGTGGTCGTGATCGGGGATAATCGGGATGACGGCGTGGTGAGCGCCTTTGTTCTTAGCGCTTTGCGCAGCTCCACCAATGCCAAGGATGCGCTGCATCCCCGGCGTCACTCCGGCGGGGGGAATTTTCTCTTCGCAGACGGACATGTGGAGCATATGACGCCGGAGGTTTTTACCAGCCGGATCAAGCCTGCGGGGGGCGATATTCTGGTACCCTGACGGTTCTTCCCCGGTGATCTGATTCCATGTTTTTTCTATGATAAGCAGAGTAGTTTTGAGTTTGATTTCCTGCATGATGCTGCTGACCGGCAGGGGGGCTGCCGGGGAGCTTCCGTTGGAGAAAAGTGTCATTATGGTGGGAGAAAAGGCGGATGTCGCGGAGCAGTACGCGGCCCGGGAATTGCAGCGCGTGCTGGAGGTCATGACGGGAGCAAAGCTGCCGGTGGTCCATCAGCTGGAGGAAGGAGCGACCGGTTTCGTGATCGGTACCCCGGAGTCGTCACCGCTGATCGGAAGGGAGCTGTTCCGCTCGGACAATGAAGAGGAGATTCGGGTGGTACGGCAAAAGGAGTTGGTCACGCTCGCCGGACCGACCCCTCGGGCGGCGCTTTACGCGACCTATGCATTTTTGGAAGAGGTACTGGGAGTACGCTGGCTCTGGCCGGGAGAGAGCGGGGAGTTCATTCCGAAGGCGGCGCGTCTGGAGATGGGGGATATCGATATCGCAGAGATTCCCGATATGACGCATCGCGGACTGGTGATTACCAATGTCCGCCATGGCTATGACGAGGAGACCGATCGCTGGATGGCGCGCAATCGCTTGAATAACGTCAGCTTTAATCCGGCCTCCACGATTCCGGATGAACTGGTTCGGGCGCGACTGGAGAAAGGCTTTCTCCTGCGGCTGGCGGGCCATAACGCTTTTCTTCCCCGGAAGCTGCTTGATGAGCATCCCGAATACCTTGCCGAGGTGGGAGGGCGACGGCTGCAAAGCGCTCCGAATATGCGTCCGCCGCAGCTCTGCTGGTCAAATCCCGAAGTCGTTCAGGCCATGGCTGATCGCATGAAGGCGTGGTGTCAGCGTCATCCCTATATCCGGATGGTGAATTTCATCCCGGCGGATCATGGCCGGTATTGCGAATGCGCGACCTGTACGGCCCAAGGAAGCGTCAGCGAGCGGTGGCAGCAGTTTTCAGCTGCCGTTATCGCCGAGGTCCGCAAGGAGTATCCGCAGATCGCATTCGGATCGCTGGCTTATATGGGCTACCGAAGCGCTCCGGCGAAAGGAGAGGCTGCTCCTTTTGAAACACTGGGGTATGCATACTACAATGGCTGCTACCGGCACGATCCCGAAAGGAGCGACGCCATTGGAGACAAGCCCGCCGAAGAGATTCGGCTGTGGCAGGAGCGCGGGGCGCGCATGGGGCTTCGGGGCTATGAATTCATCCTCGCGAAGGAGCCGGTATTGATCCCGCTGGTAAGCTGGGAGATGGAGCAGTTCCGATGGGCGAACAGGCTGAAGATGAATAGCTATTCTTCCGAGATCCCTCCCTACGGCTATCCCAGGGAACAGCCGGAAGATCAGCAGCGCTGGAGCACAAACCGGATGAATGTCTACGCGGCAGCCAAGGCAATGTGGAACAGCCGGATCACCGCGCGGGAACTGGTGCGCGACTGGACCCGGACGATCTACGGCGCAGAGGGAGCAGAGGCGATGATGTCGTATTACTGGATGATGGACGACGCGTGGCGGAGCGCTCCGGAGCATATCACGATGTTCCATCATCCCGCCCATACGCTGGCGAAGGAGATTATGACGCCGGAGCTGCTGGAGCAAGCCGCTGGAGCGATTCGCTCCGCCCGCGCGGCTATCGGCAATACAGCAGAGGGAGAGACGAAGCGACGGGCGCTGGCACAGGTGATGCTGGAAGAGAAGATGCTCGCCAACTGGAGGCAATCTTATCAGTACCAGCTCAATCGGCAGGGAGAGTGGCTGATCTCCGTCGCGAAGTCTCAAGGCCCGCTCTCGCAGGAGGCGAGTTGGCGGGAGATCGCTCCACTGGCCGCATTTGAAGATAAGCAAGGAAAGCGCGCCTCACAGCAGACCGATGTGAGGATGCTCTGGAGCGAGGAAGGGCTGCATCTGCGAATTGTCTGTCATGATCCGAACACCACGAAGATCACCACGCTCTATAAGGAGCACGATCAGAAACTCTACTCCGATGAAAGCGTCGAGATCTTTCTGAACCCCGATCCCTCCTCTTCCGGGTATCGTCATTTGATCGTTAACGCCGCCGGAGCACGTTACGATGCAAAGACCGACGCCGGAATGGATTTTGACCTCACGTGGAATCCTGAGTGGAGCGCAAAAGTATCCCGCAGCGATACGGCGTGGACTATTGACGCCACGCTGCCCTTTGCGGCAATGGACGTGAAACCGATGGAGGGGATGGAGTGGAAGTTCGCCATCAAGCGTTCCCGCCCGAAGGAGAGCGGGCAGGCTCACTCGGGCTGGCCGGACGCCTCATACCATAGCCCCGGAGCTTTCGGGACGATCCGGTTTGTTTCCAAAGCAACGGACGCTAGAAATGGCAGCGTTGTCCTGCTGGGAGGGAGGGAGCGCGGCGAGGGGCTGAAGGTGGAGTTTCTCAAGCAGGATTGGAAAGTTGCCGTGGTGGAGGATGGAGACGGGCTGGTCAAAGAACTGGCGGCAAAGCCAAGCGGCGTCGTGATCCGTTGGCTGCCGGGAATGCAGCTATCAAAGGATCACTGGCAGCAGCATGTCATCCCTTACCTTAAGGATGGGGGGCGCGTCATCATCTCCGGCTCGGATCGGGTGCCGCTGAGACGCTGGCTGCCGCTGGAAGGGGCGGAAGTGGAGGGAAGCGGGCGGATTGATCCCCTCCGGCGTACCGCATCGCTCGCGGAGGACGCATGGCTGCGGGAGCCCAACAATCTTGAGAGTATCATGCGATCCGGCAGAACCCCGCCCGCAGCCTTTACACCGCTGAATGATAGCTGGAAAGTATTGGCTTCGTGCCAACTACAGGATGAGGGTGAAGCGGCGTACCTGCTCCAGCGCGCCGTCGGCGACGGGTTCGTCTTTCTGACCAGTTCGGGTCTCGGCTATGGAGGAGGGTATGAGATGTTTGGTCACCGCAACGTGAAGAATGCATTTCAGCTGCTGGAAAATCTTTTTGCGAAGCAGGCAATATTTCCGTGATCAGCCGGATCTCCGAGCCGTTCGCCTACGCGCTGATCGGAGGTGCGGTCGCCTCCTTGCCTGAGAAATTCCGCCGATAACCTTCATGGATTCACCCTCCCGGAGACGGGAGGGCGACCTGATTACGGGGGATGGGACTAGGCCTCGACGCCGTGAATCTGCTTGGCGGCCTTTACGGTGTTGGCCATCAGCATGGCGATGGTCATGGGGCCGACGCCGCCGGGGACGGGGGTGATGTGGGAGCACTTGGGGGCGACTTCGTCGAATGCGACGTCGCCGACGAGCTTGTAGCCCTTGGCGTTCTCCGGGGCATCCACGCGGTTGATGCCGACGTCGATGACGATGGCGCCTTCGCGGACATGCGCGGCCTTCACATACCCGGGGCGACCGATGGCGGCGATGAGGATGTCGGCGGACTGCGTGAGCTTCTCGATCTCCTTCGAGCGGGAGTGTACGACGGTGACGGTGGCGTCGCCGCCCTTGCCTTTGTTCATGAGCAACAGGGCCATCGGCTTGCCGACGATCATGGAGCGACCGAGGACGACGGCGTGCTTGCCGCTGGTCTCAATGCCGCTGGCAATGAGCAGACGCTGGCAGCCGAGCGGCGTGCAGGGGACAAAGCCGGAGGTATCCCCGAGCGCGAGCTTGGCGACGTTGACCGGGTGAAATCCGTCGACGTCCTTGCGCGGATCGATGGCTTCAACGACGGCGGCTTCGTCGATGTGCGCCGGGGGCGGGGACTGGACGAGGATGCCGTGGACGGCGGGATCGGCGTTCAGTTGCTTGACGAGCGCGACAAGCTCCTCCTGCGTGGTGTTGGCGTCGAGCTCGTGCTTGACGGAGTGCAGGCCCAGCTCCAACGACATTTTGTCTTTCGAGCGGACATAGGCGCGCGAGGCGGGGTCGTCGCCGACGAGGATGACGGCGAGGCCGGGGGTGATCCCCTGTGCCTTGAGTTTGTCAACCTGCTGGCGGGTTTCAGCGTGGACTTCCTGAGCGATTTTTTTTCCGTCGATGAGTTGCATGAGCGTGCGTGTGGGATGAGAGGGAGTGAGGGTTATTCGAGGCGGATGGCGGCGGAGCGTCCGTGGGCGTCGAGCCCTTCCAGCGCGGCGAAGGTCTGGAGCGTGGGGAGGGTGGCGGCGAGCGATTCGCGGGTGAAGCGGATGAGGCTGGTACGCCGCTGAAACTGGTCGACGGTGAGGCCGGGGAACGATTTTCCCGCGCCGCCCGTGGGGAGGGTGTGCGACGGTCCGGCGGCGAAGTCGCCTCCGGCTACGGGGGAGTAGCCGCCGAGGAAGATGGCTCCGGCGGTGAAGATCTGCGAGGTCAGGCCGTCATCTTCACGCGTGACCAGCGAGAGATGCTCGGGGGCGTAGGCGTTGCAGAGCGCGACGGCTTCGCCAAGGCTGCGGGTAAGCACGAGGATGGTGCTTTCGCGCAGCACGCTCTCGATATGCGCTCCACGCGAGAGGGTGGCGGCCTGTCGGGTGATCTCGGCGTCGACGGCTTCGAGGATTTCCTGCGAGGGCGTGGCGAGGAGGACGGCTGAATTTTTGCCATGCTCAGCCTGCGCGAGCAGGTCCGCGGCGATCCACGCGGCGTTCGCGGAGTCGTCGGCGATGACCATGATTTCGCTCGGCCCGGGAAGGAGGTCAATGGCGACGCGGCCGACGACCTGTCGCTTGGCTTCGACGACGTAGGCATTCCCGGGACCGAAAATTTTCACGGTCGGGGCGATCGATTCGGTACCGTACGCCAGCGCGGCGATGGCCTGTGCACCGCCGACTTTGTAAATTTCCGTGGCCCCGGAGATACGCAGCGCGTAGAGCAACGCGGGGTTGACCAATCCATCCGGACCGGCGGGTGTGGCGACGACGATCTCGGGAACCCCGGCGGCCTGCGCGATGGCGCAGGTCATGATCGCCGTGGAGACGAGCGGAGCGGTCCCTCCCGGGACATAGACGCCGACGCGCTGGAACGGATCAAAGCGCTCGCCGACCTCCACGCCCTGCGCGTTCACACCGCTCCAGTTCGTCCGTCGGCTACGGAGGGAGAAGTCGCGGACGTTCGCGTGTGATACGGCAATGGCGGCGCGGGTGGCTTCGTCCACGCTGCCGCTGGCGGCGTCGAGCTCGGCCGCGGAGACGCGGACGGTGTCGGAGGTGAGCTGGGGTCCACCGAATTTTTCCGTGTAGGCAAAAAGCGCCGCATCCCCTTCGCGCCGGACGCGCGTGATGATTTGAGAGACGGTCGCCTCCACTTCCGCGCTCGGCTCTGCGGTACGGTTGAGCGCCTGCAAAGCGGCAGGGTAGTCGGGATCGGAGAAATGCAGCGTACGCATAGGGCTGGGACTAATAAAAGAACTGCGCGGGGGAAAACCAAGCCAAAACAAACGCCCCCTTCGGAGCGCGAAGGCTCCGGAAGGGGGCGCGGGATGCGATTTAGCGACTACTTGGCGCTGAACCCGCCGTCGACGGGGAGGTTTGCCCCGGTGATATACGCGGCGGCGTCGGAGAGCAGGAAGATGACGGAGCCGCCGAGGTCGGTCTCGTTCCCCATGCGGTTGAGGTAGGTCTGCTCGTTGTAGCGCTTCAGGAAGGCTTCCGGCTGGTTGGCGAAGAAGCCGCCGGGGGAGAGGCAGTTCACGCGGACGCCCGCGCTGCCGAAGATCCCGGCGTAATAGCGGCTCAGGTTGATCATGCCGCTCTTGTGGAAGTAGTAGTCGGGACGCGGCGTGCCCATCGTAGTGCCCTCGTAGAATTCGAGATGCGGGCCGACCATCCCGTAGATGGACCCGATGTTCACGATGCTGCCGCCGGTACCCTGCGCGGCCATCGTTTCGCCGAAGTGCTTGTGCATCAGGACGACGCCCGTGGCGTTGATCTTCATGGAGGCTTCCCAGCTTTCCACGAAGTCGACCCCGCCCCCCATCGGTCGGGCGACGGCGTTGTTTACCACGCCGTCAATCCGGCCAAAGCGCGCGATGATCCGGTCGCGGAGGGCGAGGATGGAGGCTTCGTCGCCCTGATCGAACGACTCGGCGGTGACGTTGCCGCCCTTGGCGTTCTCTTCATCGGCGACGACTTGCAGCTTGCTCAGATCGCGCGAGGCGATGATCAGCGTGGCGCCAGATCCGGCGAGGTCGGCGGCGAGTCCGCGTCCGTAGAGGCCCGCGCCGCCGGTGAGGAGGATGACTTTGCCGGAGAGGCTGAAGCGTTGAAGGGTAGAGGTGTTGCTCATAAATCGGAAGGCAAGGCAGGCGTTACCACGCGGTCCAGCCGCCGTCGACGGCGAGGTTCTGTCCGGTGACGTAGGTGGAGGCGTCAGCCAGCAGGAAGGCGACGGCTCCGGCGACTTCATCGGCGCGACCGACGCGGCCCATTGGGACCATGGCGGAGAGGCGCTCGATGAAGTTCGTCTTGTCCTCCGTATATTTCGCGGCGTTCGGGAACGGCCCGGGGACGACGGCGTTGACCCGGACGCTCTGCTTGCCCCACGCGACGGCGAGGTAGCGGGTCATCTGGCTGATGGCCGCTTTGTGCATGCCGTACTGGAGCGGGTTTACCTGCATCGGCGGAAGGTAAACTTCGGGGTGCGGCGCGACGATGCCGTACATGCTGGAGAAGAGGACGATGCTGCCGCTGCCGCGCTCGGCCATGGCCTGCCCAATCTGCCGGACGGAGAGGAACGGCGCGGTGATCCCGGCGGCGTTGTAGCGGTCAAAGTCTTCGGCGGTCATCTCCTGCCACTTCGCGGTGGCTCCCGGAGTGGCGAGGAAGACGACGCCGTGCGGGACGCCGTCGCGCTCAATCGTCTCGGAGATCCATTTCTGCGTGGCGTCGATGTCCGCGAGGTCGACGGAGGCGGATTTGGCTCGCGACGAAAGCCCGGCGATGGCTTGCGCGCCGTAGTCGTTGCGGTCGACGCAGATCACTTCCGCGCCGAGTTCGTCGGCGACGCGTGTGGCTTCGCGGCCAAGGTAGCCGGCGCCACCCAATAGCCAGATGCGACGCCCGGTGAGGTCAAATACAGATCGGTTCATAAGGATTACTTGGAGGAGATGAGCGCTTCCACGCCTTCGAGTACCGACGCCGTGGTCACGCGCGTTCCGCAGGCGCGGCTTTCCTGACCGGCGATGAGCGCAGCCATCAGCTCGATGGTATGCTCAAACGGGTAGGGATCGCTGCCCGAACGGAGCCATTCGACGACTGAGACCAACTGTCCCCGGAAGGCGGCGTAGGTATCGCTGAGCTTGATAAAGCGACTCTCGGCTTCGCCGTAAGCATGGATGTGATTGGGGGTGGCAGGGGCGTCGGGGACGACGGCGATGGTGATCGCCGTGCCGCTGGCGTGGCTCAGGGTGGCAATGGTGTTGCCGTTGACCTCGTTGCATTGTACATCGACGATGCCCGGGCCGGTGATGATAAAGACCGGCTCCAGCGCATGGATGCCGTAGCGCTCCCAGCTTTTGGCGGTGGTGCTGGTGATCCAGCGCCATTTTTTGTCGCGCAGCTCGGCGTAGTCCGGCGAGTAACGCAGGCCGCTGGAGGAGAGGATGCGGGCTCCGGCGCGATGCCACGCGATGAATTGCGCGAGCTCCTCGCGGGTGGTGGCGAGGGGTTTGTCCACAAAGACGGGCAGACCCGCTTCGATGAACGGACGGGCGCGGCGGACGTGGTCCGCCCCGTCATCGGTGGAGATGATCACGGCGTCGACGTGACCGATCACGTCCTCGGGCCGCTCGACGACATTCGGGATCAGCGCCGCCCGGGCGACATCGCGGGCTTCGTCGAGGTTCTCTGTCCAGATGTGCGTTACCTGTGCGCCGGGGATGCGGACGCTCTCCAGCGGCTGCTTGCCGAGGTAGACGGGGATGACGGGGTAGGGGCAGCTCGCCATCGCGGCGGGGTCGTACCCGTTGACAATGGCGGACCAGGAGTAGGGATGCCCGTTACCGGGGATCATCCCGAGCATGGCAAGGCGAAGGGGGCGAGGGGGTTGAGCGGGAGAGGAAGACATGAAGGGTGGGGTGGGAATTGGCTTTATCGCCAACCGTAGGCAGCAATTCACGGGAGATAAAGCGTGCTCTATTGACTCGTTCGCCGGTTTGTTTAACGCCTTCGCCGTTGGAAAAAAACACGGCGCATGGGATTTACTCCATGCGCCGTTGCGAAAAGGTGATGTATCGCCTGATATTACGGATTCTGAATCTTCAACTCCGTGACCAGTGCGGGGAGGTCGATTTTCTGATCGTAGAGCGCTTTGCCCATGATGACGCCGTAGAGGCCTTTCATGCGGTTGAGGCGGAGGACGTCTTCGGCTTTGGAGACGCCGCCGCTGGCGATGAGCTGGCATTTCAGCTTGGAGAGCAGATGCTCCATCTCGGAGAAGTTCGGGCCTTCGAGCATGCCGTCGGTGGCGATGTCGGTGTAGATAATCGTCCCGGCTCCGGCGGCTTCCACTTCCAGCGCGAGGTCGATGGCTTTGATGCCGCTCGACTGCGTCCAGCCTTTCACGGAGACGATGCCGTCGCGGGCGTCGATGCCGACGGCGATCCGTTCTCCGCCGAATTTTTCCGCCATCTTTGCCACGAAATCGACCGACTCCGCAGCGCGGGTGCCGATGACGACGCGGGCAACTCCGGCGTCAAACGCACGGGCGATGGCTTCCTCGCTCCGCATGCCACCGCCGAGTTCACACGGGATGCCAGCGGTGGCGGTGATGGCGCGGACGGCGTCGAGGTTCTTGTTCTCGCCGGTAAAGGCGGCGTCGAGATCGACGATATGAAGGTAGTCGCCGCCTTCTTCCACCCA
>JBEBWR010000019.1:0-24643 GCA_040392045.1 Chthoniobacter flavus
CCGAGGCCCAGCGCGATTACAGCGCCGGTCGCTACGCCGAGGCAAAGGCGAAGTTTCTCCGGATTCAGGCGGAGAACCCGTCAAATATCGTGGCAAAGAACTACCTCCGGATGATTGCGGAAGTGGAGAAAGAGGCGCCGAAGGCGCAGCTCCGCTCGCAGCTCTCCGCGCTGACCGTGGAGACGATCGCGGTCCGCGAAGCCTCGCTGGAATCGGTGCTGGAGATGCTCCCGCAGTGGGCTGGAAAGGCATCGGAAGGGAAGGTGAAGCCCAGCTTCGTGGTACAGCCCGGCGTGGATCTCCAGAAGCCGATCACGCTCCAGCTCTCAAACGTTCCCTACACGGAAGTTCTCCGCTATGTGGGCCTTCAGGGCGGCGTACGCTTTCAGATTGATCAGTACGCCGTACGGGTTGCCCCCGCCTCGCAAAACGCGACCCCGGATCAGGCCGCACCAGCCCCTGCCGCACCGTAGCCAGCGTTCCGCTGGACCGTCTTCGCGCTGCCGCGCGGAATTCCTCACGCCGTAGCAGTTGCCATTTCCGCAGAAGTGCGATAGGAATATCGTACAACGTGCATCGCATTCTGACACTCCTCCTGTTGCTGGGCGTACTGGCCGGATTACTCTCCGGGCGGTTCGTGCATCTTCAGCACCATGAGGGAAGCACGTCAAACGGCTGCGGTGTGCAAGCTGCCGAAGCGGTATTATCCTCCTCCAGCGAGGACGGCTCTACGGACACCAAAGAGACCGTCTGCCCCGACGCTCACGGCGGTCAGTGCCATCATCATACCTGTCAGCACACGATCTCTCCGGGTGTCAACGTGGCGGCGCTCGCCCTGACCCCCATTTCCCGCCTGCTGGGCAGCGTCCCGGCGGCTTCCGTACCGGCGATTGACGAGCCGGTTTACGAACTCGACACGCCCCCGTTGATCTGAGGCGCGCGTTGCCGCGCTCCCTCGTGCCCCGATGTCCCGCCCCCTTCGGTCCGGGCTTCCCCGTATTGTGTTCTGATCGTCGTGTCGTTTCTTCATGTCGTTTTTCCCATTGTCTGTTTTCATCGCCTGTGCTCTGGCGCTGCCGCTGACCGCCGCTCCGGTGACCCCCGGAAATGTCGCTGCCCGCGTGCGCGAGGCGAATCCCGAGCTGGCCGCCGCCCGACTCCGCATCCGCGAAGCCGGGGGGCGCAGCCGTCAGGCCGGTCGCCTTGCCAATCCCGAGCTGGAGCTTTCGTTCCGCCATGATCCGCGTTTTCGCGCCGGAGAGCTGGAGGTCGGCTTTGCCCAGCGCTTTCCGCTGACGAACCGCCTCAAGCTGGAGCGCCGCGCCTCCGCCGTGCTTGTCCGGGCGGCGGAAGCGGAGGTTGCCGAAGTCGAGCGCGGGCTGGTCCGCGATGCCCGCGAGCGGGTCGTCGAGCTGCTGCTTTTGCGGCAACGGCGCGCGCTGCTTAAAGAGCGGGTCCGCCTTGCCGGAGAGCTGTCCGATCACCTCAAGGGCGCAGTGGATCGCGGCGAGGCCTCCGCGCTCGACGCGGGAGAAGCCCGGCTCAACGCCGCCAGCACCGCACTGGAACTGCAATCGCTCGCCCTCCGCGAGACCGCGCTGCTCGGGGAACTCAAGCCGCTCGTCGGCACCGCGCCCGGAGAGAGCCTCATCGTCTCCGGCGAGCTTCCCGCTCCGCGACTGCCTAAGCGGGGAAACGCTACCCCGGATGCCCGCCCCGATTATCAGGCCGCCCGACTGCAAGCCGCCGCCGCGCGCGAGAGCCGCGCCGTGGAGCAGGCCCGGAGGGTGGAGGACATGCAGGCCGGGCTGTTCACCACGCTGGAGCGCACTCCCGAGCAGGATAACGACGGCTTCATCGGCTTTCGCCTGTCGCTGCCCCTCCCGCTCTGGAATCGGAACGAAGGCGCGATTGAGGAAGCCGTCGCGCGGCAGGAGCGCAGCGAACGGGAGGCCGACGCCCTCGGGCTGCGCATCCGTCAGGAAGCCGCCGCCGCCTACGCCGCGATGAAGCAGAGCCTCGCGGCCCTCCGCCAGCTTGACGACGACCTGCTCCCCCTCGCCGCGGAGCAGGAGCGTGCCGCGCGGGAGGCGTGGAGCGCCGGCCAGCTCGACGTCCCCGCCCTCGTCCGCGTGAGCACCGCCTATCAGCAGATCGCCAGCGCACGGCTCGATGCCCTGCGCGAATTCCACCTCGCCCGGCTTCGCTATGAAGTCGCGCTTCACTAGTCACTCTTTTTTTCTATGCGTCTTCTTTTTCTCCTTCTGACCGCGCTGCTGGCGACTCCGGCATTCGCGGAGACGGTCGTACTCGATGCTACCGCCGTCAAAAACCTCCGCCTCGAAACCTTTACCGCCGAAGAGACCGTCTTCGAGGAGTCGTTCTTCGCCCTCGGGCGGATTGAGCCGAAGCCCGATCGCGTGGCCGTCGTCAGCAGCCGCATCGCCGGACGCGTTACCACTCTCGCCGCCATCCCGGGCGACGAAGTCAAAAAGGGGCAGCCGGTAGTCAGCGTGGAGAGCCGCCAACCGGGGAACCCGCCGCCGATCATCGAGCTTGCCGCTCCGCTTGGCGGGCTGGTCACCCGCAGCGACCTCCGCCTCGGCGACCCCGTGGAGCCGGAAAAGGCGCTCATGGAGATCATCGACCTGAGCGAAGTCTACGCCATTGCCCGTGTTCCCGAGCATCTGGCCGGCAGGATCAAGCCGGGGACGCGCGCCATCATCCGCGTCGCCGCCCTGCCGGATCAGCCCTTCGAAGGCGACCTGCTCCGCTTCGGCACCACGGCCGACCGCGAGAGCGGTACCATCGACGCTATCTTCCGCCTGCCGAATACCGGCGGTCTGCTGCGCCCGTCCATGCGCGCGGAGTTCTCCATCATCCTCTCCCAGCGCGAGAACGTGCTCAGCGTCCCGCGCAGCGCCATTCAGGGCGACGCCGGGAGCCGCTTCGTCTACGTCCGACACTTCGATCTGCCGAACGCGTTTATCAAGACCCCCGTGCAGGTCGGCGAGATCAACGACCGTTTCGCCGAGATCATCAGCGGGATCTTCCCCGCCGACGAAGTGGTCACCCGAGGAGCCTACTCGCTCTCCTTCGTCGGCAGCGGCACGCTCTCGCTCAAGGAAGCGCTCGACGCCGCGCATGGCCATGAACATGCGGAGGATGGTAGCGAACTTACCCCGGAAGCCGCTGCCAAACAGGCTGCCGACCACAAAGGTCACGATCATGACCACGATCAAGAGGCTCGCGGCCTTTCCGCGTGGGCCTGGGTCAGCGCCGTCCTCTTCGTCCTCCTCCTTCTCTCTCTCATCCGACGCGCCCCGCGAGCGGCCAACTGATTCTTCTCCATGCTGAACCGACTCATCCAATGGTCACTGGCGAACCGCGCCGTCGTGCTCGGGCTTTCGCTCGTATTGATGCTGCTGGGATTGCGCACCGCCTTCCAGCTCCCTGTCGAGGTGTTACCCGATCTTACCAAACCGACCGTGCTCGTCCTGACCGAAGCGCCGGGGCTGGCTCCCGAGGAGGTCGAGACACGCGTCACGCAGCCGCTGGAGGCGGCGGTGATGGGTACGGCGGGGCTGGCCCGGCTGCGGTCCAATTCCGACGTCGCGCTCTCGCTCGTCTACGCTGAGTTTGACTGGGGCACCGATATTTACCATGCGCGCATGCTCGTGCAGGAACGATTGCAGTCCGCGCGGGAATCGCTCCCCGACGGCGTGCAGCCGTTCATGACGCCCGTCTCCTCGCTCATGGGCGAGATCCTGCTCGTCGGCGTACGGAGTACGATCCCCGAGGGACAGCCCGATCACCTCAGCCCCTCCGAAGTCCGTACACTGGCCGACTGGACCCTCCGGCGTCGGCTCCAGAGCATTCCCGGGATCGCCGAAATCCTGAACATGGGCGGCGGCATCCGCCGGATTGAGATTCAGCCCGATCCCTACCGGTTGCAGGCGCTTGGCGTCACCTTCGAGGAGCTGGCGGAAGCCGCGCGCGAGGTTGCCAATACCACTACCGGCGGCTTCATCACCACCGGGCCGAAGGAGATCATGGTGCGCAATCTTGCCATGACCACCGATCTCCGCGACATCGCGCAGACCGTTGTCCGCGAAGTCAATCACCGGCCAATCCGCATCGGCGACGTGGCCGAGGTCGTCTGGGGGATTGAGCCGATGCGTGGCGACGCCGCAGTCGGCGTTGCGCCCGAGAAAAGCGCCACTCCCGGCGTCATCATGTCGGTCACCAAAGCCCCCGGCTTTGATACGCGCAAGCTCACCGCCGAGATCCGCAAGGCGCTTGACGAGCTCGCACCCGCGCTTCCCCGGGGAGTGGAGACCACGCTGCTCTTCCAGCAGAAAGACTTCATCGATCACGCCATCGGCAACCTCACCGAAGCCATCCGCGACGGGGCGATCATGGTGACCATCGTGCTCTTCCTTTTCCTGCTGAACCTCCGCACCACTTTCATCACCCTCATGGCGATGCCCCTCTCCTTCGGGATCACCATGCTCGTTTTTCGTGTCATGGACATCAGCGTCAACTCCATGACCCTCGGTGGTCTCGCCGTCGCCATCGGCATGGTCGTCGACGACGCCATCGTCGATGTCGAGAACGTCTTCCGTCGACTACGGGAGAACGCCGCGTTACCGCATCCGCGCTCGCGCCTTGCGGTCATCGCTGAGGCCTCCGCCGAAGTGCGCAACTCCATTCTCTACGCCACGATCCTGATCATCCTTGTCTTTGTCCCCCTGCTCGGATTAACCGGCGTGGAAGGGAAACTCTTCGCGCCTATTGCCATCGCCACGATGATCTCCATGGCCGCGTCGTTCCTCGTTTCGCTCACGACCATCCCCGTCCTCTGCTCCTTCCTGCTGCGTCCCAGGCCCGGTAGCGCGCATCACGACGGACGCCTCGTGCGCACGCTCAAGGGGGCGCTGGAACGGACGCTGCTTCGCGCCGCGATCCGCCAGCCCGCGATCATCCTCGCCATCACCGGAGCGCTGCTTGCCGGAGCGCTCGCGCTCTACCCGCAGATGAATAAAGATTTCCTCCCGAAATTTCAGGAGGAGACCGCGCTCGTCGCCGCCACCGCCGCGCCCGGCACTTCGCTCAGCGAGATGAACCGCATCGCCGAAGTGCTGGAGGAGGCGATCCTCTCCATCCCCGAAGTCCGGCAGGTGGGCCGCCGTCTGGGCCGCGCCGAGCGGGGGGACCACGTCGTGCCGGTATCGACCGTGGAGTTCGACGTCGATTTCCGGGAAGAAAAGGGCGGGCGTTCCCGGCGGGAGATTCTCGACGAACTCGCAAAGCGGGTGCGCACGGTCCCGGGCACCTTCGCGGTCGTCAGCGGCCCTCTCGCGGATCGGATCGGCCACATGATGAGCGGCGTTTCCGCGCCTGTCGCCGTGAAGATCTTCGGGCCGGATCTGGAGCGGCTCCGTTCACTAGGGATGGAGGTGCAGGCGATTGCCCGCACGATCCCCGGCTTTGAAGACGCGCGGCTTGATCAGACCTCGCTCATTCCGCAGCTCCGCATTGAGGCGGATCGCGACCGGGCGCTGGCCTATGGGATCACTCCCGGAAAGCTCAATGAGCGCCTCTCCGCGCTGATCGGCGGCAGCGCGGTGGCGGAGTTGCGCGAGGGCGAGCGGACCGTCGAGCTGGTTACCCGGCTCCCCGAAACATGGCGCGATTCCCCCGAGCGCATCGCGCAACTGCCGATCGAGAGCGCCGATGGGAGCTATATCCCGCTCTCCATGATCGCCGACGTGCGCGAGGCAAAAGGGCCAAACGTCATCTTCCGCGAGAACGGCCAGCGCCGCTTTGCCATCGGAATCAAGCCGACCGTGCGCGACGTCTCATCGCTAGTCGTCCGATTGCAGGAGCAGGTCGCCGGGAAAGTGAAGCTCCCCGAGGGCTATTTCATCACCTTTGAAGGCGAGTTTCAGGCGCAGCGCGCGGCCACGCTTCAGATCGCGTTCTACTCGTCGCTAGTCTTTGTCGCTATCTTTCTGATGCTCTTTACCTACTTCCGCAGCGCGGTACTGGCCGCGCAGGTATTGGTCAATATCCCTCTCGCGCTCATGGGCGGGCTGGTCTTCACATGGCTCAAGCTCAACAACATCAGCATCGCCACCCTCGTCGGCTTCATCGCGGTGGGCGGCGTCGCCGCAAGAAATGGCATCATGATGATCTCCCACTACCTCCATCTCATGAAGTATGAAGGCGAGAGCTTTACGCCGCAGATGATCGTCCGCGGCACGCTGGAGCGGCTGGTCCCCGTCAGCATGACCGCGCTTGCCGCAGGCATCGGCCTGCTGCCTCTCGTGCTCGCCGGAGGACAGCCGGGGAAGGAGATTCTCCACCCCATCGCCGTCGTCATTGTCGGCGGGCTGATCTCCTCCACGCTTCTCGATATGGCGGTCACACCCGCCATGTTCTGGCTCTTCGGTCGCAAGGCCGCTGCAAAACACCTCACTAACGAATAATCCCGGAATAAACCCAATATGAAAAGCCTACTCATCACCCTCCTCCTCGCTGCCGCTCCCTTCGCCATCGCCCATGACGGCGATCACGGCCAAACCAAAAAAGCGGCTTCACACCAGCAGGAAACCGCCCCGAACGGCGGTCGACTGATCCGCGGCGTCGAGCCACACGCCGAGTTTCTCTTTACCTCCGAGCGGAAGGTGGAGATCCGCTTTGTCAAAGACGGCGCGGTCGTCGCTCCCGCAGGGCAGATCGTGACACTCATCGGCGGCGACCGCGCGAACCCGACGCGACTGAGCTTCGCGGCCGAGGGCGACAAGCTTGTCTCCAGCGACGCGCTTCCCGAGGGCGACAACCTTCCGATCATCCTCCAGTTCCGCAGCAGCGCGGACGCCAAGCCGGTCACCGAGCGCTTCACGCTCAATCTGGCGAAATGCTCCGAGTGCGAGCGGGCCGAGTACGCCTGCGTCTGCGAGCATGGCGAAGGGGATCGTGACCACAAGCATTGAGGTCGTCTGAGGAGGGGGACCGGGAAGAAATTTCCCGCAATCGGGAAAAAAGTTCTGGCAGCAGAGCACAGATGGTGTATTACACCTTTCGTTCATCGCGTCAGCGGCAAATACTGTCGGCCCGATGGACGCCTCACCTCACGAAACCTCAAGGAAGAAACTTATCTCTATGCCACACGAAGTCTCCCTCCGCGGACCCAACTACTCCTTTGAATGCTATGGCGTGCATGAAGCAAAACGGCTCGGACTCGTCGACTCGTGGGAGCGCGAGGGCTCTCATGCCCCCGTCTCCACGATCTTCGAGCAGGGCGAAGGAAAACTCCTCGCGGACTGGGTAGTGAAGGTCCCCGATGCCCTGCTTGTCGCCACGGGGCGCTACCAGATTACGGTCTACCGCCCCAAGAGCCGCCTCCTCGCGATTCCCGATGAAGACGATGAGCTGCCGGTGAATTGCGTTTCCGATAGCACAAAGCGGGAATCCAAAGCGAAAGCTTCATGAGCGACGATTCCTCTCTCCCGCCGGAACTGACGGCGACGGAGTTTGTCTGCGAGACATGGGGTATCGGGGAAATGGCGATCCGCCGCTACGCTCCGCTGACGCGCGATGCCTCCGGTGCGCTCTGGATTCACCCCACGCTGGCAAAGGACATGCCATGGAAGGAGATCACCGCCCGGGCCACCCGGATCTGGAGCGCTTCCGGCTCGCTCTGGAATCCCCGCAGTCTGCGGCTGATCTACCGGGCCGGGGTGGTTGAGCCGCGCCGGGTCAACACCTCGCCGTAGCACTCCAGCAGGCGCTCGGCCATTTGCTCCGGCGAATGCCGCAGCGCCCGCTTCCGGGCGAGATGCCCCAGCCGCGCGCGCAGTTCGGGATTGCGAACGAGCTTCTGGAGCGCGTTCCCAATCTCCACCGGCCGCGTGGGATCGACAAACAGCGCGGCGTCGCACCAGGCCTCCCGGAGATTCGGCAGATCGGCGAGCACCAGCGCGCAGCCGCAGAGCGCGGCCTCCAGCGCCGTGAGTCCGCTCGCTTCGTAGCGCGACGGGAGGACAAAGATCGCCGCCAGCCCCATCCAGTTTGCCAGATCGTGGGGCGTCAGCGGCCCGAGGCAATCCGCCGCGATAAACTCGGCCTCTTGTCCCGCCCCCACCGAGCCTGCGATGAAAACCGGCCACGGCAGATCGCGCGCGGCGTCGTCAAGAGCGGCCAGATTCTTCCCGGCATCCGAGAGTCTGCCGGCGGCGAGCACGAATTCCCGCTTGGGCCGATGGGCAAAGCGATAGCGACAGCGGGTATGAGGGATCACGCGCGGCTCCGCCCGGAACGGCTCCCATGCGCTCTCTCCACCACGAACCGTGCCGGGCCGGTAATGCGCACAGAGATCGTGAAGCGCCGCCTGACTCGGCGCGATCACCTGATCGGCCGCTCGCAGCCCGGCCAGCAGCTCCTCCAGCGAGCGCTGCGTATCGGCTAGCGTCTCGCCACAAGCGCGCGCTCGCGAAAGCGCATCCCCATGAACCGTGAGCAGCGTGGGGCGGCTCCACGGCAGCGCCGCGAGGGAGGGATGATTGAGATGCACCGCGTCGGGCGCGAGCCGCTCCTCCAGCGCGAGCAGCCATTCGCCGCCCCGATAGGCTGCTCCATCCCACGGCGTCCATTCCTCCGCATCGGCGACATTGGTCAGCGTAACGTTCCCCAGCGCCGCCAGTTCGCCGCGCTGGGAGTCGCGAATCCGTGGACCGATCACGGCGAAGTGCACGTCAATGCCATAAGGCTGCAAAGCCTGCGCGACGCCAACGCTGTAGTGCCAGCGGCAGGTCACGGCATCGGTCACCATCAGGACCCGCGCAGGGCGCGGTGCGGAGGCGGGGGGGGAAGCGTGGGGCATGGCTGAATATGGATGAGGGCTTTGAGGAACCCCTCGGGGCGCAGCGTGGCGCAGCGGATGGCGGCGCTCAGATGCGCGAGGGGAAAGCGGTGCGTGTAGAGCAGATGCGGCGTCAGCAGCCCCGCCGCCACGGCGCCCACGGCCTCTCGCATGCACTCGCGGAAGAGGGTGGGAGAGGGCTCGTGGGCATTGATGATGTCGAGGCCGCGGCGGCTCCAGAGGGGAAGGTCGACGTGATGAATCCCCGGGTGCGTCCCGGCGATAATGAGCTGCCCGCGCGGACGGGTCAGCTCGGCGGCAAGCTGGAGAGCAGAGGCGCACCCCGCCGCTTCAATCGCATAGTCGCAGAGCGTGCCTCCGGTCAGATCGCGCAGCCGCTCGGGGGCGCAGTCATGGGTTGCCAGCGTCGCGTCGGCTCCGAGGGAGAGCGCGAGTTGACGGGTCAACTCCCGGCGGGTGATCACGACCGTCCGCGCTTCCGCGAGCGCCGTGAGTTGTGCGGAGAGCAGCCCGAGGAATCCGCTGCCGACGATAGCTACGATGTCGCCGCTCTCCATCCGGCTTCGGCGGAAGAGATTGACCACCCCCGCCATGGAACGGAGCAAAAAAGGACCGTCGGCCAGCGCGGGCGGAAGCACCACCGTCTGCTGCGGCTCCGTGACCGTATACTCCGCGTAGCCGCGCGACGTGATGAACGCCACCGGATCGCCCGGCTCAAAGCCGACCACCTCCCGGCCCACGCTCTCCACCACGCCCCACCCCTCCGCACTTGGCGCGCCGGGATGATTCGGGCATCGCTCGCGCCAGACGGCGATCTCATGAAGCGACAGCCCGTAGCCGGAAGCGCGGATGAGCAGTTGACCCGGCGCCGGGCAGGGGACCGGCAGCGTGGCCGCCATGGCGCAGCCTTCCGGCTGCCAGAGCATGGCCTGCATGGTACGGCTGCGGAAGCGACTGCGCGAACGGGTGCGGGGAAGCGGGGGGGCGATGTCGATCATGGCGATAGGCGCGTTGCAGTGAGACTATCGTATCTCACGCTCCGGCCTATGGCCTGATGGAAGGATGGAGAAATCCCGTAGCTTCCTATAGCGTTACCGGACGCCCCTCGCGCTTCGACTGCACGGAGGCGACACAGATCCGCAGGGCGCGGACCGCGTTACCGATCGGACTGACCGGCTCGCGCTCGCCCCGGATCTCACGAATAAATTCGCTGAGCATGAGGAGATGCCCCTTGTTCGGCTCCGCCGTGAACTGCTTCCACGGATCGCCCGCCGCCGCAGCCTCTTCGCAGGCGGCCGCCTTCTTCTTAAGCCAGCCGTGCAGTCCGCCCTCCGTACCGATGTCGGGGTGCCGGTCGTTGAGCATCGGATAAGTCCGGATCAGCGGCGCGTCGGCGATGCCTGCGCTGCGAACCTCCAGCATGTGGTCCACCGTGATCGTTCCCCCGCGCCCCGATGCGGTGTAAAGCTCCTTGGGCATGCCAAAGGAGCCGTTCGCTCCGGAGTGAATCGTGGCAAGGTGGCCCCCCTCAAACTCGATGACCACCGTATGGAGCGTGAGCCCGGTAAACGCCGTCTGCACACGCACCGGCTCGCTCTCGGCAAACCAGCAGGCGATATCCGCAAAGTGCGTATTCTCCGAGATCATCAGACCGATCTCGGCGTTCTGCCCCTGCACGTGCACCGGCTTCCAGCTCCACCAGTCGTCGTTGATATGGATCGCGATGGATCGGGCGCTGTTCTCCCGCTCCAGACTCTCCGGCAGATCGCCTTCGCGCCGGAAGCGCCAGGGGCACGGCTCCGTGGAGTGCATGTGCGCCGAGAACCACCGCTGCGCATCTACCAGCGCCGGAGCGCACCGCCGGTTATGCCCGACGCAGAAGGGAATCCCCGCCGCCTCCACCATCTGCTGGAGCGCGATTGCCTCCTCAAGATTCTTCGCCAGCGGTTTCTCGCAGTAGACGGGCTTCCCCGCCTTTACCGCTTCCTCCACGGGCGGCAGACGGAAGGCTTCCGTGGTAGCGATAACGATCGCGTCCACCTCGGGATCGTGAATCGCGGCGCAGTAGTCCGTGGAAGTGCGCACGCCGGGAGCGATCTTGCGGCATTCGGCGAGCGCTTCTTCGCTGACGTCGCAGCAGAGCACCAGCTCTGCATCGGGGATGCGAAGGAGGTTGGGGATATGAGCATGACGGGCGAGCAGCCCGCCGCCAATAACGGCGAATCGGATCGGTTTTTTCATGGAAAAGCTTGATAGAGGGTTTCTACGGAAAGCGGCTTCACCGGTCGGCCCGCCATCTGCAAATCGATCTGGCGCAGCAGCGCGTCGGCCACGCGCCCTTCCTCCAGTACCACGCGGTCTACCGGCAGCGGCGTGAAAAGCCCCGTCCCCGCATTGACCCACTGGACCACGCGCAGCCGCTCCGGCACAGGGATCGCCAGCTTGAGCACGGCGGTCAACATCCCGCGCCCGATGACGTCCGACGTGCTCAACATCGCCTCCGGCATCGCCTCGCCCATCGCGCGGCCAAAGTCGTGAAACGCATGGTAGCCGTACGGCTCCATCTCCGTCGGAGCAAGGATACGCCCCGGGATGAGCCACCACTCCGGCCGCGTCTCCAGCCCATGCGCCTTTGCGGCAGCGCGAAGCTGCGTGACGAGCGGCAGCTCCGCGTGCTCGCCCGGATCAAAATCCCTCGGGAGGTTCGCGATCAATCCGACGGACTTCACCCCCTGCCCGCTCAGCCGCTCCAGCGCCAGCCCGATCTGCTGCGCCGCGTCGGGTCGCACGGCCCACGGTACTTTCACCGATCCGATCTGCGCTTTTGCGAGCGGAATCTCCCGCAGCCACATTGCTTCCGACCGGCTGCTCATGGCAACGACGAGCGCCTGTATCGTCCGTCCCTCCACCGCCTGCACCAGTGCGGGCAGCGGCGTCTCCTGCGCGGCTTCCTCGCGCTCGTCGATAAAGGGGACCAGCTCGACATCCCGCTCCGCCAGCCGCTCGCGCAGCCGGGCATGGAGTGATCGGTAAAATGTGGTTTCCGCCATGCCGAGAATGTCGGCCCCATAGTAAACCCCCACGCGCGCCAGCGTCGGCCGCTGCCCCTTGACGATACTGCCAACCCGCCGCCGGTGCTCAATGAGCCCCTCCTGCACCAGCGGCTTCATCGCCTGCCGGATGGTGAAGTAGCTCGTCTCCCACTGCCTCGCCAGCTCTTCCATGGAGGGCAGCCGCGTTCCCTCGGCCAGTTCGCCCGAAAGAATCGCCTCCCGAAGGGCCTGCGTGATCTGCTGATGCAGAAAGAGGCCGGGAACAGAACCGGGCATCGCTCCCGGTGAAGCTGGAGCACCAAAAGGCATGGCAATGATTCAGATATCTAAATCAAAACCCGCTCTCATGCAAGCCACTTCGGCCACTTCGTGGCATTTATCGCGCTACCGCCAGCGTTCCGCTGGACCTTCTTCGCGCTACCGCGCGGGGTCGCTGACGCGACCTCTTCGAAGCGGGGGGTGGAAAAAAGATATCCGCACCCGAGGGGGCTCTGCTTGTTCCGCCTCGTTCCCAAACTCCATTTGGGAACGCACTTGTAAGCGCAACTCGATTGCGCAAAGCGTCTTGCGCCAAGAACGCCGAAGAGGAAATAGAATTTCGGGGACAGCAGATGTTCCCAAATGGAGTTTGGGAACAAGGGAGTCCCTACGGTTTTCAAAAGCCCCTAACTTAAATGCCATTCAGGCCTCCCCCCACAAAAATCCCCGGACACCCATCCCGCACCGCCCCACTAACCAAACTCCCAGCCACCAACCGCTGGCCTCTGGCCAGCCAGAACCCCACGCAGTGGGTTAGCGGTCGCCGCGTCCGAAGAGGGAGCCCCAGCTCCACTCCTCCTCGGCTTTTTGCTGCTGCACCTTGAGGCGTCCGAGCAGCGATTGGAGCGTCAGGTAGACGCGGTGCCACTGGCTTTCCACGGCGATCACCGCGTTCTCGTGCTGAGAAAGCGAACGGAGCGAAGGCGCGGCATTGATCAGCGCGATCACCTCCTCCTTCCGGAACGTCTTCTGATCCATCGCCGCCGTGAGTACCTCAAGCCCTTGCGTGATCAGGCTCTTGATCTCCAGAAACTGCTCCTCCTCCTCGGCGGAGAAGCTCCCCTGACGGGCGAGATTCACGTAGTGATTAAACTGTTTCCAGCACTCGATGTAGGTTTCGAGATAGAGAATGAATTCGTCAAGAGTCGGATTGCTCATAGCCGGGAGGTGAACTTCCTTGGGGATAATGACGCCGGGGCTGAGAAAGATCAGCGCCCCGCCCCGAAGCTCGATAGCGGAGATCTTCAGGTCGCGGTAATAGGTGTCAAAGGTTTGCAGGGGCGACTGAATGCGGCGGGCAGCGGCAAACGCCTGAAGCGCCGTCCGCCCGATCTGCGTCACCACCGTTCGCGGCAGGCTGCTCGGCAGACTGCTGGCCACGATATTGCCCGCGCGATTCACCAGCAGCGCCCCGGTGGGGATGCCGCCGATGCCGGGAGGGGGAGTCTCCCCGGGTCGATTGAAGAATTTCAGGAGGCCCATTGCTGCTGCATTCTGGAAAATTGTGCGCGGACTTCGCGAAGCCCCGTCGCGGGAGTGAAGCTTGCCACCAGAAGATCGGGGCCGCCCGGAGCCACCGCCAGATGCCGCTGGGTCCCCCCCGCGATCATCTGCTCGGGCAGCCCCAGCCCCAGCGCTTTTCCCAGCGCCGTGTACTCCTGCATCATCCTCCGGGCCCACGCGCTCACGCCCTGAGGATCTTCGCAAGCCCAGTGCACCGGATCGCCCGTCTGCTCCTGATGCAGAAGAAACTCCACCTCGCGCCCCCGGTCCACGCCTCTCAGACGATCCGGCGGCCCCTCATTTGCCGAGGCGTCGTCCGAGCGCGCCTCGTCGAGCGCCTGCGCCGTATCGAGCAGCAGGCCTTGCGTAGACGTCGCAATCGTGCGCTCCCGGGTCGGGTCAGGAGGGAGAAGGTCAAAGCTGCCGACCTTCCACGAAAGGATCTCCTTGAACGCTTCCTCCGCCTTCTTCGTAGCCGTGGCTGCGTCGATAATATTGCCGTCGCGAAACCAGATATAGCCGATGGAGCGCCCGCTGGCGATCTTCACCACCGCCGAGCTTTGCGTCAGGCTTTCCAGCTGGATAATGTCCACCAGCCCCTTGTGCTCCAGCATCCCCCGGAACCCCGGGCGATGCTCCCGCTCCAGCAGCGACTCGATGCACTCCAGAAAGAACTGCCGCTCCTGCGACGACTTCGGCTTCTCCAGAAAAAGGTCGATCCCCACCTCGTAGGCGCGCGTGCGCGACTGGTCATCCCCCAGCGCGCTCATCACCGCGATCCGCTGGTGAGGCAGCCGCTTGCGCACCAGCGCCAGTACCTGAAAGCCGTCCATCTTCGGCATCCTCAGATCCGTCAGCAGCAGCGAAAACGGCTCGCTCTCCAGCAGTGAAAGCGCTTGCGTGCCCGAGTCCGCAATCTGGATCTCCGGCTTGCTCTCCAGCCCCTCCAACATCTGCCGACAGACTTCAAGATAGTCCTGATCGTCGTCGAGTATGAGCACTTTAGGCCGCGACATAGCGCCACTTTGCCCGGGAGCGCGATCGGATTCAATCCGAAAAGTTGCATTTTTGCGACCATCTCAAAATTGATTTCATTTTCTCATTCCAGAGGGGCCGCGCAGGGAGGTTGTAGAGAGAGTTCCTAGGGAGTGTCGTCACAAGATGGATTTGACAGCCACAAAGGATTTTCGATGCAATTTTTCGGCGATTTCCGAGGCGATATTCGTAAATATCGACTCGGAAATTGACGGGAAATGGCGCGAAAAGCCGAAGTGGATGGCGAATCAAGCTCGTGACGACACGATCTAAAATTCGCGAGTGGCGTAAAAATTGCGTCACGTATAAGATCAGCGACGTACATAAAAAGCAGCGGCTCCATGCCGTCCGGGGCGGATCTTCCGGGCGGGCGGGGTCGACCCCTACTTCAGCGAGGACGCCATGTTTGGATTTATCAAAAACCTGATGGGTGAACGCGGACCAGAATCGGCTCCCCCGGCCCCGGAGGAGCTGCCCCCTCCCATTCTCCCGCCTGGGTCCACGGCGGCTAAGCCTGCGGACACCGCCGCTGCCGCTCCGGCCTCGCCTGCTCCAGCCGGAGATCGCCCTCCAGCGGACGGGCTGCATATCAAGTCCTCCGTCACGCACTCCGGTCGCGTCGTGCTTTCGTTCAAAGCGATCACCGACAAATTCCCCGCCACCCTCCGGGCCACGCTGGCCACGCCGCCGGACGCTGCCACCCTGATCGCCCTCAAGCTCGACGACATCCTGCCGCAGCTCTCCACCGGCCGCGTGGAAGTCCCCCTCGCGGACCTGCGCCGGATGGCCCCGCTCGGCTCGTTCGTCGACGACACCTCGCGCGACGCCGAGAAAGTCTCCATCCCGCTCGACGAGCTGCTGCCCAAGCTCGATAGCACCCTGCTTCAGACTACCAAAGCGCGCGAGCGGATCGAAGTCCCCAGCGATATCGCCACGCCCTTCCGCAAGCAGGGCGAAGCGCCGAAAGAAGAGCCACCCGCCCTTGAGCGACAGCTCGCCCCCGGCATTCAGGCCCCGAGCGAGATTCAAGCCCTCTTTGCCAAGAGCGGTAAAACCGCGCCCACGCCCACGCCCATGCCCGAGCGCGCGCCCGCCCCCGAGCCCGTCCGCCCGCTCCCGGTTACTCCGCCGCCCGCAGAGCAGCGCCCGCCCGCCGCCGCTCCCTCCCCGACAGAGAGCGCTGTCGTCCTCTCACCGATCAAGCTCTCGCTGAGGCCCTCCGCCTCTCAGACCATCTCCGGCCCGATCCCTGCCCCCTCTCCCGCCTCCTCCGCCCCCGCCACCGTACCGCTCTCCGTTCCTTCTCCAGCCATGCCGCCGGTCGCACCGGCCGAGAAGGAAGCGCCCCCGCCTCTCTCCCGCCCGCCTGCCTCCATTTTCTCCCGGAGACCGATTGTCGACGCCCCGGCTCCGATCACCTCCCGGCTGGCGGGAGTCAAAGACGCTTCCACCACCACTTCGCGCCTCTCCGCGTCGGGACCGATCCGTCAGCCCGCGCCGGTCTCCGCCCCGGAGACCGGAGGCGCACAAGAGACTCTCGGCATCCCGCTGACCGCCGTCAGCAAGCAGTGGCCGGAAGCCATCCGCGACGAAATCGCCTCGGCTACTCCCTCCGCCGTCATTGCCTTCCCGAAGGCCGAGCTGGAGAGCGCCCTCAAGCAGGGGAAAGTCTCCGTCCGCTGGGCGCGCCTGCGCGGCTGGGTCACCCCGGCGCAGGGGCTGCCCGCCGTCTCGCTCTACGACGAAGCGATGGTCGAGCTGCCGCTCCCCGTCGTGGCTCCGCTCTTCATGGCGGCGGCGAAGCCGTCGACCGCCGCCCGGCGCGTCACCGTTGATGAATCGATGCCCGCGCTCTTCCAGCCTGCCGGAGCTGCCGCAGCGCCCCCCTCCTCCTCTTCCGCCAGCGCCGCTCCGCCGCCGATCCCGGCAGCCGCTGCCGCTCCCGCAATCCGGGGCGCGGGCGCATCCGCTCCCGGCGTGGAAGGCCGACAGCCATCGATATTGGTCGACCGGGCCTGCGCCCTGCGCGGTGTCGCGGGTGCGGTCGTGGCGCTCGCCGACGGCCTGCTCGTAGCTGCCTCCGTTCCCAAGGAATTTACAGCGGAGACCATTGCCGCCTTTCTCCCGCAGGTCTTCTCGCGGCTGGAGCAGGCGGCGGGAAGCATGAAGATCGGCGAAGTGCAGCACCTCTCCTTTATCGCCGGAGAGCGCACCTGGCAGATCTGGCGCGCCGGAGAGCTTTTCTTCGCCGCCATCGGTACTCCGAACGAAATGCTCCCCGGAGCACAACTCAAAATTCTTGCCGCGCAACTCGCCCGGCAAACCCGAGGATAAACCCACCATGGCGCTCATCAATCAGGCCAGCAAAGAGCTACACGTCAAGATCGTCTACTACGGCCCGGCGAAGTCCGGCAAGACGACCAATCTGGAGCAGATTCACTCGAATATCGAAACCTCCCGCCCCGAAGCAAAGGGCAAGCTCGTCTCGCTCTCCACCAGCGCCGACCGCACGCTCTTCTTCGACTTCTACCCGCTGGAGGCCACCATGGTGCGGGGCTTTACGACGAAGTTTCAGCTCTTCACGGTCCCCGGTCAGGTGATTTACAACACGACCCGCCAGCTTGTTCTGCGCGGCGTCGACGGCATCGTTTTCGTCGCCGATTCGCAGTACGACAAGATGGAGGAGAACGTGGAGAGCTTCCGCAACATGGAGGAGAACCTCAAGTCGCTTAACCTCGACCTGAATCAGATCCCCTACGTGGTGCAGTATAACAAGCGCGATCTGGAGAATCCCGCCCCCGTGGAGTTCATGGAGTTCCTGCTCAACAACCGCGAGATTCAGGTCCCTTCCTTTACCGCTGCCGCGACGAAAACCGAGGGGGTCTTTGAGTCGCTCAATGCGATTACCCGTCTTCTCCTTCAGAAATACATCCGGAACGATCAGCCCACGCCCACGGCTTAATCCGCACCTTCCTTTTTCATGATTCCCC
This sequence comes from Chthoniobacter flavus, assembly GCA_040392045.1. Classification (GTDB taxonomy): domain Bacteria; phylum Verrucomicrobiota; class Verrucomicrobiia; order Chthoniobacterales; family Chthoniobacteraceae; genus DATMFV01. The sequence continues at coordinate 17,508 of JBEBWR010000019.1, forward strand.
AGCTCAACGCCGATGACGTCGCGGTATTTGACCTCACCCTGCGCGATCTGATCCGGAAAAGCGAAGCCAGCGTGGCGCTGATTCTCGACCGGGCGGGCTACCTGATCCATCAGCACGGCGAGATGGACGGCGTGGACCCGACGCAGGTCGGCACGCTGGCGTCGAACGCTTTCGCTGCCACGGAGTTCATGGCGCAGCTCATTCAGGAGGACGATTTCTCGGGGATGTACCAGCAGGGGAGCCGCGTGAGTACGATGACGATGAATCTCGGCCCGTCATGCCTCCTTTTCGTGGCGTTCGACGCCCGGCTAAGCGCCGGAGCCGTAAAGTTCTTCGCCCGCGAAGCGCTGGAGCCACTCGTACGCCAGCTTAAACTGGCCGCCAGCCGCGCCCCCGAGCGAATGTTCGACCCGGCAGATCTCAATCTGGAAGACATCCGCCCCCTCTTCCAACCCCGCCAAGACTAACCAGACTTCGTCTGGACTTCTTCGCGCTGCCGCGCGGGGTCGCTGGCGCGACCTCTTCGGAGCGGTGTGGCTAGGACGATATCATCCCCTCTTCTCTTCGCGCCTTCGCGTGAGACAAAAAATACTTCCCTCGTCCCTCGGGAAAGCAAGGGCTGCTTTGGGGGCTTTATCGGGGATGTCAGGCTGCCAAAACGCCAAAATTTATCCGGTCGGGAAAAAACTGCGAAAATATTCTGATAGCCTCTTCGTCAGTGGAAAAAAATTGGCAATCGAATTTCAAGAACGTCGTCGCAAAACGCGTGCGTTTTCTCCGCGTTTTTAAAGTCCATCTCTCGGACAGCGAATCGACCGGCGTGAAAATTTAGAAGATGGTCCCTGAGAAGCCCCCGATTGGGGTTAACCTTCGACCGTGGGACACATGGCGGGGGTTAGCCCTGATCGCAGGGGGCTCTCCGGATTTCGCTTCCCGGCGTCGTTCCTCTCCCCCTTCGCGTGGGACATTCCCTCTGAAAAGGGGCTCGCGCGAAGACAGACGCGAAGAAGAGGAAGGGGATAAACCGTCCTAAAGTTTTGTTTTAGGAATGACCGTTCCATCCAACAGGATAACGACATCATAAATCATATCCAGATCTGGAACTTCATTAACAATCGAGTAGAGAGTCGCCCGGTAGTACCACTTATAGCCGATTCTCGAAGTGTAGACGGAATAAACCCCGATCGACTGGATCACCGGGGTGCCTTCATTTTCTCTCTTAAATTCATCAAGCGCCAGCGAAGCGGCCTTTTCGATCGTCAGCGACAACTCTGTTGAGCCCGGTTTCCAATCCGGGGTTTCCGCAAGTTGCTTTTCCGATACTGAAAACCTCCACTTCCCTCTTCGGGAGTTTGATTCACTCAAAACAATCGTGTCGCTTGCAGCGCTGGAATAGGCAAAGAGAGCGACTTGAAAAACAAGAATCAGGATGAGCTTGGGGAAAGAGATCATGATGCTGCATTTGATCTTGCGGCATTTGGAGTCATGGAGCGACATCTTTTGACTAACGATGAGAGACGCGCTTGCGTCTGTCGGAATTTATCCCCTGACCCATTCTCCCATTCGGAAGACATCTACTCTCTTTTCTCTCCCCCTGAGCGGGATGATCAATTCGAGCCACAAGGAGAGTTATACCAACGATAGTTGAAAACCGGACCAAACTCCCCGCTCTCCGAACAGGCGATGTTGGCCAGCCCCGCGCGGTAGCGCGATAAAACGGACGAAGTCCGCTGGATCAATGAAACGGCGAGAGGTAAATCCGCATGAGGTTCACCCGTCCCTCATTGTAATACCACCTTTTCTCCAGCTCAAAGTAGCGTTCCTCGGCGTGATAGATCAGCCATGCCGGTTCCGCGGCGCGGTTCGGATCGTAGAGGAGGAATTTTACGCTGCCGTTCTCCAGCGGGAGGTAATCGTAGACGATCACCGCGTGGTTCATCCTCGGGAATCGGGAGAGATAGACCGGCTCGGCGCTTCCCCGATCAATGGCCAGCATCAGTCGGCGGGCTGCCAGCGCCTGACCGGCGCGGGGGTGCGGCCAGCCCATGCGGTAGTTGCCCACGCGCATGTACGTCCAGCGCCAGCCGCCGATGGTTTCGATAAAGAGCTGCTTCCGGTCGAGCGAAAAGTCGTGGAGGCTCGCGTAGCCGGGGATGACGATGCGATCCTCCGGCGGAAGGGGGGCGGACGGGCCGGGCCGCCAGACGGGAATGCGAAAGAGCCGCTTGAGCAGCGGGCGATAGCCGTCGTCGTCGAGCTTCGGCAGCGAGGGATCAAACCGCGCGAAGCGGAAGAACTGCATCGACGCCCGCACCATGAGGAAGCAGCCATGCGAAAAATCGACGGCATCCCCGCGCTCCCTGTCCCGCGAAACAATGTGCCCATGCTCATCCTCCACGTACTCGCGCACGGTGTCGTTCGGAAAACCGAAGCCGTCCCGCTCGGGGCGGAATTGGCAGCGCTCCGCCGCCGGGGGGCGCTGGTAATCCGCGCCGCGTGTAAAGGTCTGGTGCGTCATGGTACACCCGCCCGTCAGCAGCACCGCCGCAACCGCAATGGCCCGCACGACATCAACCCGACCGATATTCATCGGTTCAGAAAAACCAAAACGCGCCTTTTCGCCAAGATTCTCTTTTGAAATTCGCGCGTCGGCACTTTATTCTCTCGCCCACCATGCCCTCCAGCTCACCTGCCTCGCCCTCTCCGGAATTTTTGCCCTCCGCTCTAGCCGAGTTGGAATCAGGCCTCTCCGTGCTGATCGCCGAGCGGCTGCCGGAGCTTCCCGAGGGCTTCACGCCGGATACGAACCTTTACGACGCCGGGCTCGACTCCATGGGGATCATGCACCTGCTGCTGGCGATTGAGGACCGCTACGGCATCCTCATCCCGGAAGCCGACGTGTCGCAGAAGAATTTCTGCACGGTCGGAAACCTCGCCGCGCTGCTGCACGCCCGGCTCCGCCCTGCATGAGCGCGCCGGAGCGGTACGATGTCGTCGTTGCCGGAGGCGGCAGCGCGGGGCTTGCGGCTGCTGTAACGGCGGCGCGCAGCGGGGCGCGAACGCTGCTCATCGAGCGCCACGGAATGCTCGGCGGAATGACCAGCGCCGCGCTGGTGCATTCGATCTGCGGTCTCTACCGGCTGCGCGATGAAGCGGAGACGCCCGAGGCGGTGCCGGTGCATGAAGGGTTCCCGGCGGAAGTGGCGCAGCGGCTGCTGGCGTCCGGCGGTGCGGTCGGCCCGGTTCGCATCGGGCGGGTGGATCTGCTCCTCCATGCGCCGTCCGCCTTTGCGCTGCTGGCCGATGCGCTGACGGCGGCGGAGCAGCGGCTTACCGTGCGCCTTCATACCGAGCTGATTACCGCGCAGCGCGATGACGCGGCGATCCGCTGCGTGGAGACGATGACTCACGGCACCCGCGAAACGCACGAGGCGGCGGCTTTTATCGATACGACGGGCGACGCCGCGCTGGCCGTCCTCGCCGGGGCAGCCTGTGAGCAGGCGGAGGTCCTTCAGCGCCCGGCCTATATCTTCGCGCTCGGCGGCGTGGAAACGGCCGATCTGGATGGCGACGGTCGGCTGCGGATCGCCCGGGCGCTGGTCGGGGCGGTACGCGGGGGGCGGCTGTCGCGCGGCGTGCTCGGCGCGCACTTCCGCGCCAGCCATCGGCCCGGAGAGATCTACGTGACGCTCGATCTTGAGAATCCTCCGGGAGTTTCCACCTATGACCCGCTTGATCCCGCCTGTCTCGCCGCGCTGGAGCAGTACGGTCGCGGGCTGGCCGGGCCGCTGGTCGCCGCTCTGGCGGAAGATTTCCCGGCATTCCGGCGGGCCTTCATCGCAGCATTGCCCACCCGCGTTGGCATCCGTGAGAGCCGCCGGATCGTGGGCGAGTATACCCTACAGGCGAGCGATCTGCTGGAGGGACGGTCGTTTCCCGATACCGTGGCGCTTTCCACCTGGCCCATTGAGCTGCGGGAGGAGGCGACCGGGCCGCGCCTGCGCTTCCCCGCCGGGCTTTGCCCCGGGGAGATTCCGCTGCGGGCGTTGAAGTCGCGCGACGTTGCCAATCTCTTCACGGCGGGGCGCTGCCTTTCCGCCAGTCACGAGGCGCAGGCGGCGCTGCGGGTGATTGGCACCTGTCTTGCTACTGGAGAAGCTGCCGGAAAAGCCGCCGCTGCGTACGCGAAAAGTGTTGGCTCGCGAATGGCAACGACGCAAACTGGTCCCTTGTAACGCATGAGGCAAAATCCTGCGCTCGACGCGCGGCTTCACTTGTTACAAGTTACCTGCGCAGGCCATGAACATCGTTGACCATGTTTTTCCCTCTTCAGGGAGCGGGCGTCTCGCCCGTCGCGCACACCCCGCGCTGATCGCAGGCGAGGAGACGGTGACGTATGGCCGACTGGAGTTTGCCGTACAGCTTGCGGCGGAGCGGCTGATGTCTGCGGGCTTTCCAATGCGGCGACCCGGTCGGGTGCCGCGCGTGGGGTTGCTCTGTCCGAATGGCATTGCGCACGTCGTGCTGGCGCTGGCGATCCTGCGCAATGGCGGTTGTCTGGTACCGATCGCAGCGGAGCTGACGGCGCTGGAGCGCGACGCGGTGGTGCGCACGGTGGGGCTCGACGCGCTGATCATCAGCGACCGCACGCCGTGGCCGCAGGTGACGGTCGGCTCCCCAGAGGTACCCCGATATCGGATCGAAAGCCTCGGCGCGACGCTGCTGCCGCAGCTTCCGGAGGCATGGCGCGTCCCGCTCTCGGGCGCGGCGCACGATTTTTGCGAAGCCGATCTCGCCGCGGTCAATCCCGCGTTTATCCGCTTCAGCTCGGGGACGACCGGCGCGGCAAAGGGCGTGGTCCTTTCCCACGAGGCGCTGCTTGCCCGGCTGGAGACGGCCAACCGGCTGCTGGCCATCGGCCCGGAGGACCGCATTCTCTGGATTCTTTCCATGGCGCATCACTTTGCCGTGTCGATCATGCTCTACCTCGTGCGCGGGGCAACGACGCTGATCGCGGAGAGCGCCATGGCGGAGCCACTGCTCGATACCGCGCTTGCTCAGGAGGCGACGCTGCTCTACGGCGCGCCGTTTCACTACGCGCTCCTCTCGGCGGAGGCGTCCGGGCGGCAGTGGCCGAGCTTGCGGCTGGCGATCTCGACGGCGGCGGCGCTGCCGGAACGAACGGCCAGGGCGTTTCATCAGCGCTTCGGGCTGCCACCGGTTCAGGGGCTCGGAATGATCGAGGCGGGATTGCCGCTCCTCAATCTTACGGCGGCGGCGGAAAAGCCGACCGCCGTGGGGCGACCCGCGCCGGGCGGGATTGAGGCAACGGTACACCATCCCGATACGGGGGCGCTCCTGCCTGCCGGGGAGACGGGCGAGCTTTGGCTTCGCGGCCCGGGATTTTTCGACGCCTATCTGAGCCCCTGGCAACCGCGCGCCACGGTGCTGACGCCGGAGGGCTGGCTGCGTACGGGCGATCTGGCGATGGTGGACCGCGAGGGGATTCTGCGACTTCAGGGGCGGCTCAAGACGGTGATCAACGTCGGCGGGATGAAGTGCTTCCCGGAGGAGATTGAAAGCGCGCTGGAGACGCATCCGGGCGTGCGCGAAGCGCGGGTTTTCGGGCGGGAGCATGTCCGGTTCGGCAGTGTGCCGGTGGCGGAGATCGTCCCGACCTGCGACGAACCGCCGCCGGTATCACAACTGGTGGCCCACCTTCGAGAGCTACTGGCGGCGTACAAGATCCCGGTGGAGTTTCATTTTGTACACGCCCTGCCGCGTACCCCAAGCGGAAAGATCGCCCGCATGGCTCCGGCGGTGTCACGGCCCTAGGGCATGATAACTCGCAGGCCCCCCCGCCGACTTCTCTGCCCCGTCTCCGGCAAAACTTTTCCGAAACCTTTTGCCTTTGCCGGGGTTATAGTGGCTGGCACTATGCACGCCATGACGATGCCTCTTTTCACTCCCGAGCAGCGGAACGGACGCCAGATCCTTGTGCTGGCGCTGACGCTGCTGGGGGCGATCCCGCTTTGGACGCTCTTTATCCAAGGAAGCAGCCCGGTGATGATCGGGGGTGTGATGCTGGTTTATTGCGCGGTTTTTTTCTTCACCTGTCAGGGCGGGCAGGTGGCGCTGGGGTTGTTGAAGGGAGTTTCGGTGTTGATGGGGCTGGTGTTTACGATTCTGCTCATTGCGCTGGCGCTGATCTATTTCGGCGTGGGCAAGCTGCCGCCGGGCGGGGTGCAGCGAAATCCGCTGGAGATTGTTCTCCCGGCGTTGATCACTTATTTTGCGATTTGGAGCCTCTTTTTCTCCCGACTGGTGAAGTGCTTTCTCGCGGGGCAGCGGGAGCGCCAGAGGAGTGAGCCGTGATTTTTTCCCCTATGAAGGTGCCGTCTCTCTTTCTTTTGCTGATGCCGCTGTCTGCTTTGGCGAACCCGACGCCGGAGGCGGTGCCGCTGGCGCGGTATGAGCCGCTGATTGCGCGTTCCCCGTTTTCCCCTGCGAGCGCTGCCACGCCCGCTGCCGCGGCTCCTTCGTTTGCACGAAATTATTACCTGACGGGGATGGCGACGGTGGGGGAGAAGGCGTTCGTGACGATTGCTTCCCGCGATACGAAGTCCGTTTTTTCGCTGATGGAGGGGGAGACGCGCGATGGGGTGACGTTCGCCCGCGCGGAGTGGGTGCCGGGGGTGGGCCGAAGCCGGGCGGTGTTGATCCGCGATGGGCAGACGGCGACGGTGACGTTTGACGAGGCGGCGATGAAGGCGGCTCCGGCGGCGACGCCTCCTCCCGTTGCAACAACGCAGCCCCAGCAGCATGGCGGATGGAACGGAGAGCGCAGGCAGGGCAACTGGAGCGGTCGCCGTGGTGGCCGTGGCCGCAGCAGCCGGGGCGACTGGAGCAATCCCGAGCAGCGCCAATACATGCGCGAGTCACGTCGTGCCTGGTTCCGCGCTATGCAACAACAGCAACAACAAAGGTGACTGCGTCACGGTTTTGCGCACGACAGAGCCATGCTTGCGGGTGACTGTGTCACCGTTCTGCGCACGGCAGAGCCGTGCTTGCGGCGGGGGGACTGCCGCCCGAGGGTGGAGGCGGAAGGTTGGGGGCGTTTTATTTTGTTGGGCTGC
>JBEBWR010000020.1:0-24395 GCA_040392045.1 Chthoniobacter flavus
CGGTGTCGATGGTGCTCTTGAGCTGGCTGAACTGCTGGCGCAGCTCCAGACGGCGGCGCTCCAGACGGGCCTTGGCGGTGCGGTTCTCAAAGGGCCACTCCAGCGAGAGCCCGACGAGCGCTCCGGGCGCTCCCTGATTGAACTGGTTGCCCCACGCACCGAACGAGTTGCGGTCATCCTCAATCCCGGCGACGTAGCCTTCGACGAAGAAGTTGAGCTGCGGGAGCACTTCATTGCGCGACATCTTCTCGCGGACAGCGGCGGCGCGGATCTGGAGAATGGCCTGCTGAATCTCGGGACGCTGGCGGATGGCGCGGCTGGCGGCCAGACGGAAGCTCGCCGGATAGCGCTTGGAGAGAATGCTGTCCGACGGAATGATTTCAGCGCTACCCATAACGGCGAGATCAGGATCGTTCACCAGTGTACGGATGCGGTCCTCGGCGTTCGCGATCTCCATGGCGGAGCGGGCGAGGTCGGATTCGCGGAATGCCACGGCGCTCTCGGCGCGGGCGATCTGGCCTTGCAGGGCGTCGACCTCTTCACGAGCACGCAGCTCCGTGGAGATATCCACCGCCTGCTGGTAGTAACGCTGCTTGCGGGCGTAGGAGACGCGAGCGAAGTAAAGCGTCCAGTAGGAACGGCAGATTTCGAGCAGGTGGCTCTCGGCCTGACGGATCTGCTCCTGATAGGCGGCCTCGGTGTCGAGCAGGGCGATATCAATGATGGCGCGGTTGTAGGCTACCCCGGCTCCGCGCAGCAGCGGCTGCACGATCGCAAGCTTGAGGCGGCTGGTCCCCTGCGGATTCGGCGTCAGGAAGCTGGAGTTGTTGCTCAGGAAGCCCATCTCCTGCGAAAGCGTAATGTCCGCGCCGGTGCTGACCCGCTTGCGCAGGCCCGCTTCGCTCCGGAAACGCTTCTGCTCGAAGCGACCGGTGGCGTAGCCGGTATCAAGCGTGGTGGCTACGGGGTTGTTCGTATACTCGTAGGCGGCCTCGACGAAAGCGCGCGTATCAAAGGCGCCCTTGGCTTCGTTGATCGCGGTTTCGCGGATCAGCGGGGTATCGGAAAAGACCTGAATCTGCGTGGAGTGCTCAATGGCGCGGAGGTAGAGCTGCTCCAGACTGACGCGCCGGGGCTCGCCGAGGCCGATGGGCTTGCCCGCGTCCTCAATCCACCACGCCTGTGCGCCGCTGCGTTTCCCGCTCATGGCCGGCACCTGAATCCCCTTGCCGGTAACGGCGATACGCTCTTCGGTACTATTGAGGATGTCGTTGATCCGCTCATCGAGCAGGCGGTCCGCAAGGTAGGTTCCCCGGGTGGGGCGAGGCTGAAGCAATACCGGCTGTCGGACGGGTTCGGGTTCGTACAAAGCCTGCGCCATGGCGCTTCCTTCAAAGCCGCCAAGGCTGCCGACTGCGAGCGTTGCCAGAATGGTTCGTTTCATTTCAAGTATTCGCCTCTTTGGTTTTTGCGTAGATTTCCGGTGGGTTCGATACTGACGTATTAATGCGTACGCATCGGGACCCTAAGGGAAAGCTCGCCCCCAAGACAAGGCATTTCTTGTAATGCTTCCGATGTGAAAAACAGGACAGAAAGTCCTATAAATAATGAACAATAGTCAGCAGATCGCACATAAAGCGCGGACATTTTATCGAACTCCGATCCGCACTCTGGCACTCCAGAACCAGACGGAGCCGGTATGACCCAACGCCTGCTGAGCAATATCGCGCAGGCGGTCGATCCCCAACTCCTCCGGGCTGACTCCACGCTTGAGTAACGACTGCACCTGCCCCTGACTCAGCAGCAGCCCGACGATACGATCAGCAGTCCCCTCGTCCCGATGATGGAGCACGCGCTCTACGACGTAGCGGTAACAACCCGACGCCTCCATGCGGGCGAGATGCTGCGACTTTTGCCACTGATAGAGATCTCCGGCGATCTCATGCTCGCGCTCCAGATGACGGGAACGACTGACACACTCGGCATACGCGCGATCCACCTCCCACGAGGAAGTGGCGGGCGGCCAATCGTAATCATAAGCAGCGAAAATCCCTCCCGGGCGCAGGATGCGATGACTCTCGGCAAAGGTGAGCGCCGGGTCCATCCAGTGCAGCGACTGTGCGCACGTTACGATATCGGCGCTTCCGGCGGGGAGGTCAGTGGCATGACTATAGCCGCTCCGGTAAGCGACGTTCGGCAGAGGGGAGGCTATTGCCTCCTCAAGCATCGACGCCGTTGGCTCAATCCCGATCACCTGCGTTGCCCGGGAAGCCCAATAACGGGTGGAGAGCCCGGTACCGCAGCCGAGATCCACGACCAGACCGGGCCGCTCCCCTGCCCCGTAGCCTGCCATGAGGCCAAGAAGCTCGCTCAACGTCGCCGGTGGAGAGGGGCGCACGGCATTATAGTGAGCGCCAAAACCGGTAAAGCGTTCGAGGATCGCAGTGAAGTCGGGCGTGGTCATATCGGCAAAGTACCGCTGCTTATGGTGAAGGCAACAAACGAACAAAGACTTTCGCGAGGGGAACACCACCCCGGAGCGCTGTTTGAAAATTCCCGATACGAAATTGCTTGCATGTCCTTTGGGATCGTGGCAAATATTTTCACATCGTTATGATTTTGTGGGATTGCGACTCCACTTGAGCGATTCCCTCCCCCTGTGAACCCCTTGCGCCTCTTTGAGCCATGATTCCCCCTGCACGTATGCGATCCTCCTTCAATTCCCCCCTTGCGAAGCGCTACTCCATCGCCTTCGCGGTGCTCTGCAGCCTCCCACTGAGTCACATCCGCGGCAATGACGCCGAAACCAGCGGCTACGAATGGATGCCTCTGGAAGCCGAAAGCGCGTCCCTGAAATCGGATGATGCGACGTCTACCGCCCGTCCGCCGACCGTTACCAAAACGCCGAAGCCCACGGCGGACGCCGCGAAGTACACGAAGGTCTACACTCTGGAGCTGGAAAAATTCGCCATCCGCAATGATGGCACCGACGCCGAGGCAACCTCCCGCGGCATCAACCGCGCCTTGCAGCACGCCAGACAGGCTGGAGCAAACCGCATCGTATTTCCCGCAGGAACTTACCTGATCAGCGAAAAAGACCCCGTCATCCTCGATCATCACGATGCCATCATCGATCTCAATGGCGCCACCTTGAAGATCAGGCCAAACGGGCTTCCCAATTACGCTGTGGTAGAGATCCTCCCCGGCGCGAAGAACCTTCGCCTGACCAACGGAACCATCGTTGGCGATCGCGATGAGCACGACTACAAAGCCGCTCCCGGCACCCATGAGGGTGGCGCCTGCCTATCGGTTGTCGGCGGAGACAATCTTGAGATCGATCACCTTCACCTCACCGGTGCCACCGGCGACGGCCTTTCCGCCAGCTCTACGGGAGCGCGCAACCGCGACGAGCTTCTGAAACTCATCCATCATAACGTGCGGGAGAAGAATCTGGAGTCGGGCGGCTTTGACGCAAAAGGAGAGCGAATCGAAAATCCGGACAAGCTCCGCTCGATTGAGCCTTACGAAGTAGGGGGAGAGAAGCTCCCGCGCTTTGAACTGGGTTACCTTGGAGGGTATCAGGGCTACCCCTGGATCAAAGGACGCGCTTATCAGGCCTACTTCTTCGATGAAAACGATACATTCCTCGAAAAGCAGAACTGCGTTCAGTATCGTAAAGTGGAGGTTCCGCCAAAGGCAAAATACCTCCATGTAGAGTTCAACCAGCCGGCGATCGACGCAGAGGCCGCCCATTCCGGCGCGAGCAAGGAATGGCTGGTGCGGATCAATAACTTCACCTTCTCGACAGACGTTCACGTTCACCACAACCTGATGGATAAAAACCGCCGGCTCGGGCTCACGGGAGTCGGGCAGCGGTGGCTCATCGAAGAGAATCGTTTTGAACGCAATGGCGGTACCGCTCCCGCGTTCGGCATCGATCTGGAAGACGGTTGGGAAATGATGCAGGATGTGATCATCCGCAAAAATACCTTCAAAGACAACCAGGCGGGCGATCTGGTGATTTGCGCCGGAAGCGAGATCGTGGTGGAGGATAACATCTTCGAGAAAAGCGTCGTTTTTCACGGTCGCACCTATAATTACTTCGTAAGAAACAATCAGTTCCACGGCCCCGTTACCTACGGAACCCGAACGGGCATCGCTACCATCACCGGAAATACCTATACCGAGGCGCCCAGGGTAAGAATCGTCTTTGACGGCAAGGGCGTCGCGGACGGGATCTTCCGGAAAAAGGGAGAGAACGTCGCGACCCCCGCGCTTCTTCTTTCAAATGAAGTCATGGAAGGCGTGAAAAGCGTCGAAGGCAGCTACCTGAATTTTACCGGCGGCACCTTCCGGAACACCCGGTTCAACGCCAAAGCGGACACACACCTGATCCGGATCGAAAAAAGCGTGTTGGAAGAGAGCACTCTGGATGTCGCGCCCAAGGGCGGGAATATCGCCTTTGAGCTGAAAGAAAATGAAGGCGATCTGCCTGTCTCCGGGCAGGGAGCACAGCGTCTGGTAGAGAAGTAAACCGTTCAGTTGCCCCCACCGACTCCCCCTCCCCAATGAGTCACTCGCGAAATCCCTCGAATACCGATACGCTCGCAGCGTCTCCCCGGAAGAGACGCCGTGAGGGTAACATCGGCTTTACGCTCATTGAGATCCTCGTCGCGACCACCGTGTTGACGATGCTGGTCATCCTTCTCTCCTCGGTGCTTTCCTCGGCATTGGAGATCTGGCAGAGGGGAATGAGTAAAAGCGAAGTCAGGGAGGGAGCCCGCAGCGTGATTGAACTCATGACCAGCGAGTTGCGTCAGGCCGTATTGCCGCTGGATCGCACGGCCACCGACAGCTTGCAGTTCATCGTCAATCCGCCAGACCTTGACGCCCGGTTTATGAATCGGGACAGCCTCTTCTGGCAGGCCCCGCTTGCTCACGCCGGAGCGGCGGGCGATATGGCCGTCGTCGGCTACTTTGTCAAAAAGGTCGAAGGTCGGTATAAGCTTTGCAGGATCTTCATTAACCCCGGAGATGCAAACTATGCCATCTATAGCGCCCCTGACAACTGGTTGTCCGACGGAATGCTTGATGCCATCGCTCCGGCGGATGAAGCGAGCTTTTTGAAAGGAGTCGTCCTTGAGAACGTCCCCGGCATGTGGGTGACCGCTTATCAGGATTCCAGCACGTCCTACGCGACCTATGATTCCCGCGCGGCCCGACGCTTGCCGGAGCGCGTGGATATTTCGCTGATTCTTCTGGATGAAAGAGGGGCCACTCTCTCCACAAGCGGAGTGATCTCCCTGCCACCCCCCGGCGGCTACGCGAACGCTGATGCCTATATGGCCGCCCTTTCAGAAAGAGCGCGCGCGCACGCCCAACTGATCAACTTTAGCGTCTCCCTGACTCCCTGATCGTATGAAAAAGGATTTTCGTTCTGCGAAACATACCATCGCCGACCAAAGTTCGGCAGGAGGAGCTTTGATCATCTCGCTGATCTTCATCGTTCTTCTTACGGGCGTGGTCGTCACCTTTTCGGTGAGCGCGGCCTACGAGCGGCGGACCTCAAAATCGTTTAGCGACAAAGTACAAGCCGACTTCTATGCGAAGATGGGAACGCAGTTGGCCGTTGACCGCCTCAGTAGCGCCGTTGAAAAAGCCGGTACCAACGGCTTTCTCGTGAGCGCGCCGGGGCTGATCGCCGCCACCGTTCCGGGGAGCACTGCCGCGGCCACTCCCGAGACAACGATCTGGAAGCTCTCCAGCGGCAGCGCCGCCGGTGTCACCCACGATCTCTCGGTGGACCTCAATCTTCAGGGCATCACCTCCGGGAGAGGACTGATCGACGGCAACCCCGGCACCACGCTTCCGGTCAAGTGGGCCTATGTCAGGAAAGATGGGACGCAGATCTTTGACCCGTCCGATGTCCCGACGATCGCGTCAGACGACCCGAATCCGCTGGTGGGGCGCTATGCCTTTTGGGTTGATGACGAAAGCAGCCGCCTGAATCTCAACGCACTCACCAGCAGTCAGGCACCGCAGAACACCCCCACAGACCATCCCTCCCGGCTACACCTCGCCGCCCCATCGCCGCTGCTGGAAGACGGCTTCATACCGATGCGCAACGCCCGCGTGTCGCGTATCTTCAATACGGTGGAAGAAGCGCTGGCCGTCGCCTCAAGCGACGATGCGAAAGAAGAACTGAGAAACTACAGTTCGGCGGGAACCGTTTACAATCATAGCCCGTTCCTGAATCGTTTTGGTGGTCCGCGGATTGTTCTCACCACCCAACGAAGCCGCCTGACGGCCGCTCAGCTTTTGAATCACGATCCGATGAACGGCAACTTCGCCTTTCTCGACATCCTTCAAACCGACAACACTGATCCGGGCGCGCTCGGCAATATCAGCTCCGAAAAAGTCGAGAAACTCTTTGATGTTCTCTACGCTTATTTCGGAAAGACCGCCGCGCAATGGGGCCTCATTACGACCGATTCGGGCAACTTCCATAGCCGTCGGCTGAGCCCTACGAAGTATACCGAGAAGCAGGCCGCGCAGATTATCCTCAACCTGATCGAATATGTTCGCTGCGTGGAGTCGCCCCAGAGCGTCGTCCTGCCGCTTCGCGGCGCGTTTATTACGAGCACCGGGAAATTTGTCTACCACGTCTCCGGCAACGGCACCACCGGCAGCTACGGTTCCAACGGGATACTAGGCAATTCGAGGCGTCTTCACCTCGTGGAAATGGGAGTATGGCTCGACGCCAACGTGACTTCCGAACTTCGCAACGGAGTCACCGTCTATTTCTATCCTGGAGTCGTAAAAGTCAGGATTTATCTACCGGAGACGGTAGCGAACCCCGTGGATATCGCGTCAGGAAACTTCAATCTTTACTATTCCGTCTACCCGCGAGTTGCGGGTGAGTTCACCGGCCTGGCGGGCGATGTCAATATTTCTCCGGCCAACATCGTGGACAGCACCACGACTCCCGGCGTCATGCAGCCCGGAGAATATCGAACCCTCAGGCTCCCGATTTCAGCCATCGTTTCCGGTGCCGCCTCCCCGCGCCCGACACGCATCTCCCTCCGCACGGCTGTCCGCAACAGCGCTGCCGTGGGCACCCCGATTGCCTATGACCTCGCTCCCGTCCAGCAGGCGCAGGGGATCTCGCCGTGGGATGCCGACTATCCTATGGACCCGGCGAGCGTTCCGGAAAGCGATATCGGATCGCTCTCCACCAATGATCCGGTAATCGGACAATCCCGCACAGACTGGAAACACAACAGCGCGAACACCTTTACCACGCAGGATCTCCCGAAAGCATCCACGCTGGGCGACCCGGTGCCGGCAAGCTTCTCGGCGACCGATCCTTCCCCTGATTCGGACGCGGACGGAAACTATACCGATCACTCCACCCGCCCCCCGGCTCCGGCCAACACAACGAACAATCCTCTCGGGAGAGTCATGAGCGTGGGCGAGATCGGCAGAGTGCACTCCGGAGGCTCCGGCACCACGGCGGGCACTCCCTGGAGAACACTCCGATTGCAGCCGCGCAAGGGCGTGGTCAATGCCATGATGCCTGACTGGGTTCTCATGGAGCTTTTCACCGCTCCTTTCCAGACCGAGACGCCCGCAAACGAAAAGCTCCTCCGCCCGAGCGACAGGAATATTGCGGGGAAAGTCAATCTGAACTCCGTTCCCGCGCCTTTTACCGCTTCGCAGTTCCCCCGCAAAGAGCCACTCGGAGCGGTTCTGAAATTTGCCATGCCGACCTTGAGCTATGCGGAGTTGGATACCCTCATCGATAATATCCGCAACAAGCGGATGGCGGACTCCACCGTGATTGGAAACGGGTTTAACTTCGGCACGCAAAAGCTTCGGGATGAGAATCTCTACTCCATGCCCTCGGAGGTGCTGGAAGTACTAGGCATCGCCGACCGTGGAGAATCGGGCGAGGACGATGTCGCGCGCCTGATCGGGCATCTCACCACCCAAGGAAACGTCTTCTCGGTCTACACGGTCGGACAACGGATCACCCGGCTTTCCAGCGGTGTCATCAAGGTCAACGCGGAAACGCGGCAGCGGGTCGTTGTGGAAAACGATGCCAACGGAGGATTCACTCCCCTCTCCATCACTGACCTCAATTTCTAGCCAGTCATCATGGATCACAGAAAGTCAGAACCATCCGCAGACGCGTTTACACTGGTCGAACTACTGGCCGTCATCGCGGTGATCTCCCTGTTGATGGCTTTTGTCGGGATGTCGATCACCTCAATGGGCCAGAGCCAGAAGCTGCAACTCGCCGGGATCAGCAGCATTGAGCTGATCAACTATGCCAGACAGCTTGCAAAAACAGAAAACACCAGCACGCGCGTCGCGCTTCTCGATTCCGGACTGGAGGCGGGCCGCGTCATGACCGTTCTCCAGTACAGTCGCGAGGAGGCGAAGTGGAAGCAGGTCGATCGCTGGATCGTCATGCCGGAGGGTTTCCAGCTCGACCTCGCCGGGCAGGCAAGCCCGCTCGCCAATAGTCAGGCGCTCTTTACCGCTCCGAATCCTGCGGTTTCCCTCAAACGCGCCGGAGCCGATGTCTCCGCGCTGGCCATGGAATTTCTTCCCTCAGGACGTCCGAATGTTGATGGAAGCCTGCCGCTGGTCGGCACCATCCGCGACACCAATGCCAACGGAGCGGACTTTTACCGGATTATCGTCAATCCGACCACCGGAATGGCCGTAGCCCGACGGCCCGCGCTCTCCACGGAAACTGAATAATCACCATGACCTCTCCTACCCGATCGCACCGCCCGGCGGGCTTCTCATTAGTGGAAGTCACCCTCGCGCTCGGTCTTGTCTCCTTTGTTCTGGTAGCCCTTCTCGGACTGTTCGCCAGCGGACTGAACTCCA
Organism: Chthoniobacter flavus; assembly: GCA_040392045.1. GTDB lineage: Bacteria > Verrucomicrobiota > Verrucomicrobiia > Chthoniobacterales > Chthoniobacteraceae > DATMFV01. The sequence continues at coordinate 8,902 of JBEBWR010000020.1, forward strand.
ATCGCGCCTCATCCGTGGATACCGCCGTCGGGCAGATCGTCCGCGATGTAGTAGCTACCTATGACGCCAGCGTGATGACCGACGGACGCGTAAGCTATGAAAATGCCTATAGCTATGAAGGCAAACGTCTTGCTTCTTCAAACGCTCCTGAAAAGCACTTCAGCGTTACCGTCGAGGGGAAGCCGGCCTCGGAGGCGGGAGTCCCGGACAGCTCAAGTCACTGTCATCTCCTGACGATTGAGATTATCGGAGTAGGACAGAAAAATATCATCGCTCAAGCCTTTGCCCTGGTTGACTGAGAAACGCGATGCCCACTACATCCAACGACAGACAACCGAAATTAGCGCTTGATCTCCCCATATTCACATCGTTATGATTTCCGACCATTATAGTCGGACACAGGTTGAAAGACTGTGTGGTTTATCCTCCCCTCAACTGACAGCAGATCCATTCCCTCATGAAAAACCTCTCTGTTTCCTCCGCTATCGCCTTATCTCTTGGACTCAGCGCGTTATCGTCGCTCCATGCCGCTGACGGAACCTATACTTCCACGGCGGCCTCGGGGTTATGGGACGACACGGAGAACTGGGCCGACGGGATCGTGGCGGGCGGCATGGGGGCTGTGGCCGATATTGAAATCACGCGTTCCGGCATCCATGTGCTTGAGTTTACCGATGACATCATGCTTGGCGTGCTGAATCTGAGCAATATGGCAGGTGCCTATGAATTCAAGGCATCCGCCGGATCGGGAGCCCGGCTCAGAATGGATAACGGAGACGAAGCGGCAGTGATTTATCATCAGAACTCCACGGGAACCTCCGACATCAATGCGGATATTCTGTTTGGCTCCGGAGGGTTACGAATTGAGTCCGCGGCCTCATCCGGCGCGCTCAATATTGACCGGTTTGGCGCCTACACCATTCGGACCGATAGTCTGGAGGAAGGCACAGCGTGGCTGGCTTTCTCCCACAGCGGCTCCGGGATCATGGGTATCAACACCCGCGTTCTCGACGGATCAGGCGTTGTAGGCGTGAGGGTGGAAAAAGGGATCGTGAGCGTGCGGGGCAACAACAGCTACACGGGAGGGATAGTCATTCAAGGCGGGACATTACGGGCGACCAACGCCGGTTTGGGCAACACCGACGATCATACCAACACCCTCCACCTTGGAAACGAAAGCACCGGAAGCTCTTCCACGACATTTCAGGCGGTGCTTTCCGAAGACATCAAAAGCAATATCTCCGTCACCGCGGGTGTCTCCGGAGCGGCAGTCCTGACAGCGCAATTTGATGCCAGCGATGTGGACAGGACATCAACTTTCAGCGGCGACATCACGCTGGGCAGAGACCTGACGGTCCAGACCATCAAAGGAGTGCGGCTGACGGGAGTTGTATCAGGCTCCGGTCAGTTGATCCTCAGCTCCACGCAGAACGTAGCCGACCGTTTCCATACCGTATCTGGAGAAAATACGCATACCGGCGGCACGGTTCTGTCGTCTTCCGCCACTCTCTACAATTTTGCGCATGCCAAAGCCCCCGGCACCGGGACATTCCAGATTGGCGGTACGACTGCAACGCAGATCTCCGACGTATCGATTGATAACACCTCGGGAGCCGCGCTGGAGTTTACAAACAATAACGCACTCAGCCTGAAAAACTTCACGTTCGTGGGGACCAACGATCTTCACATGGGCTACGGTACCGTGACCATCACACCGGGTGTCGCCATCGTCACGTCGCTCCAGAACACCTTGACCATTGGTGGTGTGATCGGCGGAGCCAAGTCGTTTGGCAACGCGGGGGACGGCACGGTAAAGCTGACCGGCCTGAATACCTACACCAACCGGACAACGGTCGGCGGTGTTCTGGAAGTACAGAATCTCGCCAATGGAGGCGCTGCGAGTAATATCGGCGCCTCCGGAAATGGCGCGTCCAATCTCGTCCTGAACCGGGGCACACTGAAATACACCGGCGGTGGAAGCACCACCGATCGCGGCTTTACACTAGGTAACGGCGGCGGAGCCATCGACAGCAGCGGTACGGGCGCTCTGATCTTTGACAACACCGATCAGGTAATGTTGACGGAGAACGTCTCTCTCAGCATCGCCCCCGGTGCGGCTACCTACGGGGCAGGCGCAACGGTAATCTATGTAGGAGGAACCGCCAACGGCAGTACCGCAGATCTGGCAGTCGGAATGAGTGTGTCCGGCACCCAGATCGCGCCCGGCACGGTGATCACCAATATTCTGGATGGCGGACGCATTGAAATCAGCAATCCGACCACGGCTCAGGCAACCACCGGAACGCTGTCTTTCGGAGCGCTTTCCCGTCGCGACCTCACCCTTACCGGGAGCAACGCCGACGACAACACCCTCGCGGCTTCCCTGAGCGACACGAGCACGGGCACCGTCGGCCTGAAGAAATCCGGAAGCGGAAAGTGGATCATCACCGGCGATCATACTTACACCGGCGACACCTCCGTGGATGAAGGAACGCTGGTCGTTGCCGGGGCAGGAACGCTCAATGGCAGCGCGGTCAAAGTCGCCGCTGGAGCCCGCTTTGTTTACGACAGCAGCGTTGCCCGGACTGAAGCTATCGCGCTCGACGGGAATGGCGCCAACCGCGCCGCGCTTAGCGGAGCCGGACGGATCAACACCGCCCTGACCCTGAATAACCTCGGAGATACCCTTTCCCCGGGGGAAGGTATTGGACAGATGACGTTCGGCAGCAATCAGACATGGGAGTCTTTCACTTACGAGTTTGATATTCTTAATATCACGGGAAACGCCGCAGGGAGCGACTTCGACCACATTCTGATCCAAGGCGGCCTTGACCTCACAGGCACCGGATCGGCCTATGTCCTCGACCTCCGCTCGCTGGCAGACTTCGGCCTGACCTCTGACGACATTGATGGTCTCTCATGGACAATCCTCACCGCCGATTCCGGGATCACCGGCTTTGACGCCAGCCGCTGGACGATTCAGCTGGATCACTTCGCCACCAGCGGAATCTCCGGCGGCACGTGGTGGTTAAGCCAGTCAGGCACCGATCTTCAGCTGAACTACGCCGCCGTTCCCGAGCCCTCCACCTTTGCACTGATTGTGGGCGGAATCGGCATCTGGTGGGCGATGCGTCGGCGGCGTCTGTCTGTTGCCTGATCAGACGTCCCCAAGCGTGTTTACGAATAGAGATGAATTGATGAAATGACAGAGCTACACTTGAGAATACGCAACACCGTCGCCTCTGCCTGGTTTTGACACTCCGGTCTATTTTCGGTTGCATCCATCAGCTCACTGGCGGATCTCACATTCCATCTCTATCTCACCGAAGCCATGAAAAAACAACTTGTCCCCTTGCCGACGCTACAGGTAATCGCCGACCGCGCAGGCGTTTCCCGCGTCACTGTTTCGCATATTCTGGGGGAAAAGTTTGCCACCCGATATAAAAAGGCGACCCGGGACAAGATCCATCAGTTGGCCCGCGAGCTGAATTATCAACCGAACCGGGCGGCTCAAACCATCAAAAACGGACGCAGCAACCTGATCGCAGTGGTGCACTTCGGTGCCCGAATCGAGGCGGCCTATAAAATCGACCAGACATTGGCCAAAATGGTCTGCGATCAGGGCTTCGACTACTTCGCGCTCGATATGAACTGGTATGGCGACAACGTCGACCGGGCGATCAACGAAATCATCCGTATGCGCGCGGAAGGGGTTCTCATTTCACACGTCCAGTCGAACTTTACGAGCAAGCATATCGAAAAGCTTCATGCGGCGGGAATCCCCGTGGTCGGCGTAAACGGAGGGCATAATGTCAATTTTCCCCTTATCTGCGATGACTCCGAACGCGCCACCCGCCAATTGACAGAGCACCTGATCAAAGCCGGACACAAAACCATCCTCTACCTGACTCCCATGCTTGCCACCTCCACCGATAGCGGCACGGCGGTTCCGGAAGGGCGGATCAGCGGATTCCATCGGGCAATCGTGCGTCACGGCAAACACCTCGCTCTATCAGAGGAGGAATTTTTCAAGCAGCAGAACCTTCTCGATAACCACGATGGCGAGGTCCTCGGAATCCACATCATGCAGGACCCCGAGCTCTACCGGAAGATTAACAAACCGGTCTATCGCTTTTGCAGCAAACTCTTTTCAGGCCCAATACGCCCCGACGCCATCATGTGCCGGAATGACTTCTATGCCGTAGAGCTGTTTGCAACGGCGATGGAATATGGAATCCGGATTCCCGAAGATCTGGCCATCACCGGCTACGACAACGATCAGCTCGGAAGCTTCGCCGCCTTCGGCATTACCACGGCCGAGCAGGATGCCGCGCAGATCTGTGCTGTCGCCGTCAAAACGCTCATGGAGCAGATGGAGACCCGGGACTACAAAGTCTTTACCGTCAGAATTCCCTCGCAGCTCATCACCCGAACTTCCTGCGGCCAGCGACACACATCGGCGGTCGCCTGAATCCCGGACGAACGAACTTTTTCCACAACCATCATGAACTCCCCCTTTCATTACGATAATACCCGCGTACCGATGCGGGACGGAGTCGCCCTTTCGACAAACATCTTTCTCCCCGTCGGGGAAGGGCCCTTTCCCGCTCTCCTCATCCGGACGCCCTATGACGCCACCGCAGGCGACAACGCAATGTGGAGCGCGCATGGCTACGCCGTGGTGAAACAAGACGTCCGCGGACGCCACCGGAGCGAAGGCGAAGATCGGCCGTGGGTTCATGAAAAGGACGATGGAGAAGATACGCTTAACTGGCTTGAGCAGCAGCCGTGGTGCAACGGAAGAGTCGCCATGTATGGCGGCTCCTACCCCGGGGCGACACAGATCGCCGCCGCGCGCACCGGCCATGCAGCGCTCCGGTGCATCACCCCCACCCTGATCGGAGCGGAGCTTTATCACCGGACCTACTGGGGTGGAGCCCTGAGGTACGGACGCCTCGCCCGCTGGACGCTTCGCGCCGCACCGGAGTTTCCACAGGAATGTATCGACTGGGCGCTACCGGTCTCGGACACCGACGTTCTGGTGCAAGGAAAACCGGTTCCCTACTGGTCGGACATGCTGAGCCATCCGATCAATGACGAACTTTGGCGAAGGGACTCGCTGGCCGCCGACGTGAGGAAACTCCAGGCTCCCGCTTTTATCAGAACGGGCTGGTTCGACATCTTTATTGCAGACGCCTTTGATCTCTACAACGGCTTCCGCAATCAGGCGGGTAGTCCACGAGCAAGGGAAGGCACCCGAATGATCGTAGGACCATGGCCTCATGACATCAACCAGACGAAAGTCGGAGACGTCGACTTCGGCGAAGGTGGAAAGATCGTCGACCTGATGGAGCAGGAGATCAGCTTTATCGATCACTTTACAAAGGAAGATACCGATGCGCCGCTTCCCGCCGCCCCGATCCGGATCTTTGTCATGGGAGCAGACCAATGGCGCGATGAATGCGAGTGGCCCTTGGCGCGAACGCAATGGACCAGGCTCTACCTCGCCAGCGAAGGCGGAGCAAACAGCGCAAACGGCGACGGACGGATCGCAATCACCCCGTCCGGCCCTCCGGATTACTTTGACTACGACCCGGCGAACCCCGTGCCCACCCTCGGAGGCGCGTGGGACTTCAACAATATCGGCCTGAAGGATCAGCGCTCTCTGGATCACCGTCACGATATCCTTGCCTATACTTCCCTGGAGCTTTCAGAACCGATGGAAGTCACCGGCCCTGTCAGCGCCGAACTCTATATTTCCTCGTCCGCACCGGACACCGATTTCACCGTGAAGCTCGTTGACATCGCCCCCGACGGGCGCGCTCTCGGAGTAACTGACGGGATCGTTCGCGCCCGCTATCGGAATGACAACCCGTCCGGCGATTTCCTCCAGTCAGACACCGTCTACAAGCTTACGATTCACTGCCCGCCCACCGCTTACCTGTTCCGCAAAGGCCATCGCGTTCGCGTGCAGATCTCCAGCAGCAATTTCCCCGTATTTGCGCGAAACCTCAATACCGAAGCCGTTTACGGCACCGAAGCCGATCTGCGGATCGCCCGCCAGACGGTCCATCATACTCCGGATTACCCTTCCTGTATTATCCTGCCCGTGATCCCCAATGAAAACTCCATCCACTAAAATGAAAACGACTGCGATCTCAATTCTAAGTCTGGCGTTGCTCGTCATCCCGGGCTTCCCCGCAAAGGGGGAGACCGGAAAGAACCACGACTTTCAAGGGAACGGCATCACTATTGACGGCGAATTTCCCGGAGGAAACCTGATCTTAACCGAGACCAATGGCGAAGACACTTTCGGCATCGCTCCCGACCTCCGGGACACGAGAACGCCGTGGTTCTACTGGGCATTCCAGGTCAAAGGCGCGGCAGGCAAGACGCTAACCTTCACGCTAAAGCCCGAGCATGTCGGAGTGGCAGGCCCCGGAGTCAGCACCGATGGCGGTGTCACATGGAAATGGCTGGGCGCCGAAGCCGTAGACAACGGGAGCTTTCAGTACACCTTTCCGGAGGGGACGGAATCCGTCAGATTCTCCGTCGGAATGCCTTATCAGCAGTCCGACCTGAATCGCTTTCTGGAGAAGTACCGGGGAAAACCCGGCTTGGAAGTCGGCACGTTGACCACTACGAACAAAGGCAGGGAAGTGACTCTCATCAAAATTGGAAACCCCGACAAGCCAAACCGATGGGCAATGAGCGTCACCGCGAGAAATCACGCGTGCGAAATGATGGGCAACTATATCGTTGAAGGGATCATCAGCACCGTTCTTGCGGATAACGACGCGGGGAAATGGCTGCGCGACAATGTGGACTTTTTCATCGTTCCCTTCGTGGATACCGACGGCGTTGAAGACGGCGATCAGGGTAAGAACCGCGCACCCCATGATCATAATCGCGACTATGGCGATTCGCCGATCTATCCTGAAGTTGCCGCCATCAAAAAGCAACTGCCGGAATGGTCGAACAACCGGCCCCTGATCGCCATTGACCTTCACGATCCGGCGCTGCGCAACGATATCCACGAAGTCCTGTCCTTCCTTGGGACAAAGAACGAAGCTGTAGCGAAGCGGCTTGACGCCTACACAAAGGTACTAGGGAACGAGTCACAGGGCTCTATTATCTGCAACAAGCCCTACATCATGAAGTTTGGCTCTGCCTTTAATCGCATCGACGCCGTGCCGCCCCTTCACTTCAGCGGCTGGGCTTCGACCCTGCCGAATGCCTATCTCAACTTCACTCTCGAGACGCCGTACGCCAATGCGAGCGGTTCCGAGGTCAACGCGGATTCCGCCCGGGAGCTGGGGACCGATCTGGTGTATGCCATGAAAGTATGGCTGGAACAGGAGCAGCCTTAACCTCCCTGTCCCTCATTTCTCAAACCTTATCCTTCTATTTTATGAAAAGACTACTTTTGCTTTTTGTCCTGCTCAGCGGATCGATGAAGCTGATCGGAAGTCATGAAGTCGGGTTCGATACCGCTCCCTACGGAGTCGGCCAGAGCATTATCGGCATCAACGGCTGGGAGCCCCGACAGAAGGGTGCTGAAGCGAAAATGTTCGCCAAAGTGGTGAATGTGCGGTGGGATCATGAGAAGCCTGCCCTGATGCTCAAGGGAGTATCACTCAAGAATACCGAAACCAGGTTGGATCAGGGCGCGGGCGAACTGAGATTCTCCTGTGAGCTCGCCTTCAACTTCAACGGCAGGATAGCTCCCGAGCGGCCTTTTCGGATTGCGATCAGCGGCACACCCTTCAGCGAAATCTTCTTTGACCGCAGCGAAAAGGGTGGCTTCGGATTCGCCGGCGACGGCACCGGCAGAAGCGGAGGAACCATCATGGTCCCCAGAGACGAACTCAAGCCCAACTCCTTTTATCACCTCACCACCGCCGTTGACTATAGCAACGGCACCTACACCGTGGAACTGACCGGAACCAGGAAGGACGGCACTCCATTGCATTACCAATCCGGAGAGCAAAGCTTTGAAGTCACTCCTGCCCACCGCATGAATCTTGGCCAGATCAGCTATCTCCTTAGCGCGCAGGACATGACCCTTTACCTTCGCTCCTTCAGCCTGAAATAAATCACACTTCATGAACAAGCACGTTCGCCTTCCCGTCGAGCTTCCGCCGTGCGGCCTCCTTGTCGGCACGGGGATCATGAACTCCAAGCTCGGATACCTCGTGGGTACCGGATTAACCCATACCACGTGGGTACCACAGTTGTTCACTCCGATGGAGCTACTTGACCGGATCATCGAGGATAACCAGGGCAATCTCGTACAGTACTGGGGGTTCTCCGGCGGACTTGGACCGGTAACCTTTGCACGCCACTACGCGCTGGAAGATCTCGGCCTGACTCCGCCGGAGCCGGACTGGGTCAATGGAAAACATCTGCTCGTCAAGGACTGGATCAATCCCGAGGACTACCGGGACCGGGCAGGCGCCGGAGTATTGAAGTTAATCAGGGTCGCCGCGGAGAAGGGCCTCTACATTGCGCTTCTCTACACGGAAGCGGCACCGCAATGGTCCCATCAGTTTATCGGGGCTGGCGGCAGCTATTATCTCGGCTACGACTTTGGAGAACGGTTCACATTCGCGCTCGAAGAAGCGCATCTCAACGAATCCGATCTGGCCAGGGTATCGCTGGAGACCCTCGCCAACGATTTGATGAAACGGGTCGCCGATCATGTCAGAGAACGGCATGAGAAAGGCTGGGGCAACGTCGCCGCGACCAGCTCCAACTTCTATCTCGACTATGAAATCGCCGCTGGAGCAGACATCCCCATGGTCGAGGATTTTGCCTTCAAGCATCTGAACCTCTCCTCCGCCCTCTCCAGGGGGTTGATGCGTCAATACGAACTTCCCATCTGGGGATCACACCTCGCGCACGAGCATTACTCGTGGATACCCTATGCCAGCGAACACAAGTTCGACCTGCTCCGGGCATCAATGTACCAGAAATACATGGCGGGGAGCAAAATCATCCTCAACGAGAGCGGAGGGTGGTACCTTGAGGCGCAGTTGGTCACCGATTCCCCGATGTTTGAAACACCGCGCGTCGAGGGGGGCCCTTCCATCCGCGACCCTCATCTCGCTGTCCCGCATGCGGAGGAGGCCCACAAGACTTTTGACCGGATCAACTACCATTCGCCGGTCGCCAAGGCCTATCGCAAAGAGATCTCAGACTTTTATGACTATGTCAAAAAGCATGGCACCCCCAAAGGTCAGCCCGAGACAACGCTAGCCGTGGTCAAAGGGAATCTCGACCTTGGCGGCCCGGGCTTTGACCCCAATAGCGCAATTGCGGGAATGTACACCATCGCCGATGCCAACTCCCAATGGTATAGCGGACAGCCGGAACGCGGATGGAACATCGTATGCGACGTCTTCTATCCCCGCCCCTCCGTCCTCTCGCCATGGCTCAATCTCTTCCTCTCGGGAACCCCGTACGGCCAGATTGATATCACCAGCTTCGCTAATGACTGCGTGGATGCCGACTTCCTGGCGGCAAACTACAAGGCGCTGATCTTCTCGGGCTGGAACACCGCCACCCCCCGGCAATACGCCGCGCTTTGCCAATACGTCCGCGACGGAGGCATTCTCTTTCTCTCCATCCCTCACCTGTCGACGAACACGACCCGAAACTACAGCTCCTTCAAGCTGGAGGAGCTGATCCATCAGGGAGACTTTTCCGAGCTTTGCGGGCTGAAGGTCAAAGGCAAGGGACGTCGCTTCTATTGGGCCAGCGCGCCCGATGACAAGGGCGAGCTTGGCTTCGTATTTCCCCGTCGCTTTGGGATCATGGCGACTTGTATGGGAGAGATCGGGATCACCGATCCCGGAGTGGAGATACTGGCCGGAGATGATGAACTGTTTCACCCTGTCCTGCTCCGCCGGAAGCTTGGAAAGGGCGAGGTCTACTTCCTGAACACCTGGGCCTACCCCGGAGCCACGGCGAACGACTACGGACCGGGAGCCACGGAGGATTCGCTTGGACTGGCCAGCTATGTCTATCGCCATATCGCCAGAAAAGTCCGCGGGACCGTCTGGATTACCGATGACGGAAATGATGCCGGGAGCGAATGCCGGTATATCGCCTACTCCTATTTCCCGGAGTGCGGCACCATCTGCCTCCAGAACGTCGATTTCAAGAAGCCTCATCGCTGCGTCCTCCATCAGGCAGGAAAGCAGGAATGCCTCACCCTAAACCCCGGAGAGTTCCGAACGCTCAAGCTGGGCTGACCCTTTCGAACACTTTCAAGATGAACCCGACGATCAAGCCTCTTTCACTGCATCTCGCTCTGAGTCTGGCGGTAGCGCCTCCCGGGGCGGCGGATACCCGCACCCCGGAGAAGCCTGACCTCTATGCCGTCCCCGCATTAAGCTCCATCCCCAGGATGCCGGACCGGATTCCATCGGACGCCGTTACCGATCGCACTCTACGAATGACGGCGGCCAAAGGCGAGTATGAGCCTGTCTCCTTCCTCATCCATCCGCGATCGGACCTCCCAAAGCTTGAGATGAAAGCCACCGCCCTTACCGGGCAGAGCGGCACCATCCCGGCTGAAGAGATCGATATCAAGCTCGTCAAAGTCTGGTATCAGGCAGGGACGGGATGGTATAGCTACTTCGCGGATACCGCGCGGCGGGAGCTGATTCCGGAGTTGCTCCTCAACGACGACTCGCTGATTCGCGTCGATCATGAAAAGAAGGAGAACTACCTCCGGGTGGGGAAGGAATACCGCTCCATCAGCTACCCGGCAAGCGAGGCTACCGAAGGGTTCAATTACCTCGTTGAGCCCGTCGCGGATAGCGAGACCCTCCAGCCGGTGAATTTGAAAGCCGGACAAAACCAGCAGGTGTGGATCACGGTTCGCGTTCCGAAAGAGACGCCGGAAGGCGTCTATCAGGGCGAAGTGCAGCTTTGGCACAACGGCAAGGCCCTCGACGCGGTGAAGCTGCTGGTACGGGTGCTTCCCTTTGAACTTCCCGATCCGAAGACTTACTACAATCTGGAGAACGATTATCTGGTAACGCTCTATAGCACCTCGGTTCTCACCTACAAGCCGGAGCTGTTTGGTACCACCGCAAAAGCGTTGGAGTCGATACAGACAAAGATTTTTGAGAACCTCAGGAAGCATAACATCAGCCATCCGCGCCTCTCCACGGCGGGAATGTACGCCATTAATGCTCCTGAAACCGTAGCGCTGATGAAGCGGGAGTTTGCGTTGATGAAAGCGGCGGGCTTTTCGACCAAACCGCTGATTACCGATGGGTGGTCTTATCCCAAGCCGAACGAAATGGATAATCCCGAGCGCACCCATCAGCGCATCGATGGCCTGGACACCGCACTGCGGGAACTGGTCGATCATGATGACATCTACGTCTCCTCATGGGATGAAGCCGGACCGGACCGTATCCGGATCATGCGGGAGGTTCAGGAATACACGGCGAAGCATGGCTTGAAGCTTTGGATGACGACCCACAAAGAAAGACACTTTGAGATGGCCGGATACCTGATCGACTTCGCAAACCACGGCGGCTTCGCCGATCGCGAGAACGTCCGCCAGTGGCATACGGTGGGCGCCAAAGTGGGCAGCTACGCCGGGCCCCATACCGGCCCGGAAAACCCCGATGTCTTCCGGCGGTGGGAGGGCTTCGCACGATACAAGGAGAACTATGACGCCTCCTTCAACTACAAGTACTTCTCCCAGCTCCATAGCACGCTCTGGAAGAAGAATAAGCAGAACGTCTGGAATGACTTCGCCGGAGGCACCTTCCGCCAGTTCAACCTCGTCTACCCGACCCCTGCCGGAATGATCGACACCATCGCGTGGGAGGGATTCCGCGAAGGCATCGACGACGTTCGCTATGCGACCAAGCTCAAACAGGAAGCCGAGCGAGCCATCCGGGAAGGCGACGTCGATGCCCGCCTTGCGGCGAAAAAGGCATTGATGAAGCTGGAGCTGATGGATGGCAGAACGGCGGACCTCAATCATGTTCGTCAGGAAATGATCGAGTCCATCCTTGGCATTCGAGCCGCCATGAAGAAATAGCGTGAGGCCATTTTAAACTCCGTTGCCGTGAAATTATCTATTATTCTACTGTCAATCGGCCTATGGGCCGCCGCCATTTCCGCACGAGCTGTCACCCCGGCGGCAGAAATCCCCCAGCCCTGCCTATTCATCGATAACGCACCTCAAGGCGTTTTTGCATGGGAGCAGTCCGATCTTGTCAGGACGCCGGGCAACTCGCGCTTTGTCGACTACGCCTCCGGCTCTGCCGAAACGCTGGTACTCGATGCCACCGTGGAACGAAGCGTCTCCCGGGATGCCGAGGCCAACCCGCGCCGGACAACGGTCTGGACCGTCTGGAACGAGCGGGGCTGGTATATCTATATCAGAGCGGAAGAGCCTCTGGTTCAAAATCTCCTCGACACGCTGGTTGACCCGAAATCCCCGGGCCGGAGCGAGATGTATGAGGTGTTCTTCACTCCGGGGCTTCATGAAGTGCCATACTATCAGATGATGATCTACCCCTACGTGGAGAAAGTCTCCCATGTCGATTGGGGGATGCCTCATCGGAACTACCGCTCCCTCTCAAGCTATGTAAAGGTCGAGTCGCAGCCGCTGAAAGTCGGTGTCGGTACTTTTATTTTTGTGCCATGGGAGGCGCTCTACGAGCGGCTGCCGCTGGAGGGAGCAACGTGGCGACTCTCCGTCATCCGTTGGATGCCCTTTGCCAAGGCAGGCGGAGTCACCATGGGCGGTCAGGTCCACGAGACGGGGCGATTCTGTCTCTTAGAATTCCAGCCGCCCACGCCTGAGCAGAAACTGCGCGCCCGCCAGCGGCTCCTCCGTAGTGCATGGTTCTCCTTTCAGGCCGAAGCAAAGGCTGCGGAGACAAGCTGGTCCGACGCCAAGGTCGGAGACCCTCTGTTCTTTGAAAACGTGCTGGAGCCGGAGATTGAAAAGCAGAGAGCCTTCGGCCTCAATCTGGGGGAAGACCCCTATCAATGGAAAGCCGATACCCTTCCCGACGTCACCGCCACCGCCAGCGAATGGTTTGAATTCCGCTATAAAATCAGCGAACTCCGTACCGCCTACCTGCTCGATAAGCGGATGAGCATCGACGGGGAAAAGTAAACGCACCCCGCTCTGATGTCTATCCTCCCCTTCCGCATCCATTCCGACTTTCCCGGAGGCAATATCGCCATCGAGCGGATCGAAGGAAATACGGTGTATTTGAAACCCGATCTCAGAGACACCGCCCCCGATTGGTTCTATTGGTATTTCGCGGTCGGCGGCGCAGAGGGGTTGGAACTGGAGTTCGCCTTTGCCCCCAAATACATCGGAGTCCGGGGGCCGGCAGTCAGCAGCGATCGGGGAGTGACATGGCGCTGGCTCGGAGCGAAAGCGGTAGAAAACGGCCGCTTTCGCGTCCGGCTTCCTGCGGAGTCCGAAGAACTGCGGTTTTCACTGGGCATGCCCTACGTGCGGGAGAACTGGGAGCGCTTTCTGAAGGCTCATCGATCCCACCCTTCGCTGGAAATCCGGAGCCTCGTTCCGCCAGAATCCGCATCAACGCATGATGCCCCGCTTCTTCTGATCGGCGCCCCCTCTGTCAAAGCGTGCTTCTGCGTGGCGATCACCGCCCGTCATCATGCTTGCGAAATGATGGCTTCCTACGTACTGGAAGGAATCATTGAGGAAGCTCTCGCGCTGATCGGAAAAGGCGACTGGTTCAGCGAATCGCTGGCATGGGCAATCGCTCCCTTCATGGACGTTCAGGGAGTTCAGCGCGGCGATCAAGGGAAGAACCGGACGCCTCATGATCATAACCGCGACTATCGCGGCGAGCCGATCTACCCCGAAGTTCGCGCGTGGAAAAGGTTCCTTCCCGAATGGCAGGCCGGACGACCGCTCATCGCCATCGACCTTCACGGCCCCGCGCTGAAGGGCCCCTATCATGAAAGCGTATTCTTCGTCGAACCGGAATGTCGTCAGCAGGCGGCCTGGGTTGAAGAACTAGCCAAAGCCATAGGTCGCGTCCAACGCGGCCCCGTCCGGATGGTGGAACCGACCCGGCTCGCCTTTGGCACGGGCTTTAATGACACCCCCGCCTCCGAGTCCCGCGCCGCCGCCGCATGGATGGGCGCTCTGCCCGGAGCGCTGCTGGGCGCCACGCTGGAGATCGCCTATGCCAACGCCTCCGGGGCGGAAGTCAACGCCACAACGGCACGGGCCTTTGGTCGCGACTTCACGCGGGCTTTAAGGGAATTGCTTCATCCGATTTCCGGGGAACGCTCTGAATGAACCTCGATCCGACGCCTACAGCCGGCCTCCCTATATGGAACCCCTCTTTGAGCCTATTTGATATCCCGCCTTCCGCAAACGATGCACAAACCCCTCATTGACCAAGGGGAACGCTTTCGATTAATCACAGCAACATGCCTCACCATCCCGCATCGGCTCCCTTGCTCCTGCTTCCGGGCTTTATGCTGGATGGATCGTTATGGGATGACCTCATTGACCGTCTTCAATATGATGCGCCTATTTATCGCCCCGCCCTTGCCCCCGGGACGACCATCGATGAGATCGCCAGCGGAATCGCAAACGCCGCACCCGGGCGATTCATTCTCATCGGCTTTTCGCTTGGCGGATATGTCGCCCGCAAAGTGGCGGAATTATTCCCGCGGCGGGTCATCGCGCTAATCCTGATCGCCACCTCTCTCAAGGCCGATACCCGCGAGCGCGTCAACTCCCGGCGCGGCATTATCGACTCGATGAACTCCGAGAACTTTCGGGGGCTCAGCTCAATCTCAATTGCAAATGCCCTGCATCCGGATCGCCGCGACGAAAAGGAGTTGATCGCCAGAATCCAAAGGATGGGAACCCGGTTGGGTTACGACGCGCTGGTCATTCAATCCCATCTGCAACGTCACAGCATCGCCGCCGCATCACTAACCTGCCCCACATTGGTCATCGCAGCCGCCGAAGACCCGCTGCGAACCGCAGAAGAAACCCGGGAGCTTGCCGATACGATCCCCAATGCCACTCTCAGGATCATCAGAAAGTCCGGTCACATGATCCCGCTGGAGCAACCCGAAGCTTTGGCTGACGCGATAACGCTGTGGCTCAAGTCTCTGGCCCCTTCGTAATCCGATGCGGATGATCAAAAGGTGACGAAGGGGGATGTTAAGTTCGCGCCACGCTTTGCGGCTGACTGGCGGGAAAGACTGCGTCGTTCTCCGCCGGGAGGGACGGACTCCATCACCTCACTGCTCTACTGGGTTTTTTTATAGTCCCAAAGGTCAACCGGGTTCATCGTCTGCTCCTGCGTCAGCGATTCGACGTGGCCGTCGCAGAAGACGAAATTGGCATGCCCGCCGTGCCGTTTGCTGAAAACCGTTTCGTACCTCAGGTAACGTCCGACAACTTTGGTTTCCGAGTCACCCATCAGGATCGTTTTCGCCGGGAA
>JBEBWR010000021.1:0-24159 GCA_040392045.1 Chthoniobacter flavus
CCGCCCTGCGCCAGCGCGAGGACATCCGACACGCCGAAGCCGCCGCCTCCCGGCTCTCGCAGGAGCAGCAGGCCGAGTCGCTCATCGGTCACTCTCCGGCCATGCAGGAAGTCTTCAAGCTCATCGGGCGGCTCTCCGCCTCGCTCGCACCCGTCCTGATCACCGGAGAGAGCGGCACCGGCAAGGAAGTCATCGCGCGCGCCTTGCACCAGAATAGCATGCGCCACCTCGCCCCTTTCGTGGCCATCAACTGCGCCGCCATCCCCGAGCCGCTGCTGGAAAGCGAGCTTTTCGGCCACGAAAAAGGCGCCTTTACCGGAGCCGCGACCCAGCGTACCGGCCGCTTTGAAGAAGCCGCCGGGGGCACCCTCTTTCTCGACGAAATCGGCGACATGCCGCTCCCTCTCCAGAGCAAGATCCTGCGGGTGTTACAGGATGGCACCTTCTCCCGCCTCGGGGGGAACGCCTCCCTGCGGACCAACGCCCGGATCATCGCCGCCACCAATCACCCGCTGGAGCAGCGCATCGCCGCCCGCCAATTCCGGGAGGACCTCTTCTACCGGCTCAACGTCGTCCGCCTGCAGCTTCCCCCGCTCCGCGAGCGCCCCGAGGACATCCCGCTGCTCGCCGAAGCCATCCTCCACCGCGCCAACCCCGCCCTCCAGCTCAGCAAAGCCGCGCTCGCCCGCCTCATGAATCACCCGTGGCCCGGTAACGTCCGCGAACTGGAGAATACCCTGCTTCGCGCTTCCGTACTGGCTTCCTCGGGAGTCATTCTTCCCCGCGACCTCCCGCTGAGCGAGAGCAGCGAGCCGCTCCCCGCTCCGCCGCCCGGTGACCCGGTCGAGACGCTCTTTACCCTCGCCCGCCGCTCCCCCGATCTCGCGCTGCTCCCGTGGCTGGAGCGCGAATTTACCCGGCGCGCCTTGACGGAAACCCGGGGCAATCAGGTACAGGCCGCACGCCTGCTCGGCATCACCCGCGCCACGCTCCGCAAGCGCCTCGCTCAGTTCTCCGCTTCCGACGACACCTGATGGCCCAGCATCGCCGTCACCTCGCTGCGCACCTCCCGGCAGAGCCGCTCCGGACCGATCACCCGGCAGTGTCTCCCCCACCCCAATACCCAGCGCACCACTTCCGTCAGACTGCTCAACTCCATCGTCAGTTCCATCCGCCACGGCTCCTCCCCTTCCAGCTCGCGAAGCCGCTGCGACGGATGCCAAAGCCGCTCGCTCACCAGTTGCGCCCCAAAGGCGTCGAACTGTAGCCGCACCTCATAGCTTCCGCTCCCTGAGAACACCCCGAAGCTATCCGCCAGAAAACGGCTGATCTCAAAATCCTCCGGCTTCCGGAAACGCCCCTCCAGCCGCACCGCGTCGCGCACGCGCGGCAGGGCAAACGTCCGGATGCCGCTCCGCATCAGGTCATAAGCAATCAGGTACCAGCAGTTCTCCACATTCGTCAGATGATAGGGCTGCACCCTCCGCAGCTCATCCTCCTTACCCGTCAGCTTGCGATACGTCAGTTCCACCTCGCTCTCCTCCATCACCGCCCGGCTCAGCAGATCGAACAGCTCCAAATCCGCCCGCGTACTCCCCGTCCCCCGGAAAGAGATCGCCGAGTCGAGATCGCTCCACCGGAAGCTCACCTGCTCCTGCAACCCCTCTGTCAGTTTTGCAAAAGCCGCCTTCAACGGTGCTTCGAACGACGTCCCCCGATACTGCTCCAGCGCCCGCTGCGCTACAAAGAGCGCCACAATCTCCCCCTCGCTCACCGTCACCGTCGGGAACCCCGCCACCGGCTCGCTGTAGGTGTAGCCATACCGCCGGGCATCGTACTCAATCGGCAGCCCGAGCTGATCGCGCATAAACTCCACATCGCGCCGGATCGTCTTCGACGACACCTCCAGCTCCTTCGCCAGCGAAGTCGCGTTCGGGTAGCGTCCGGAATCGATCTGTCCATGAATCCGCTTCATCCGCGCCAGCGGCGGACGCGACGACCGGGAGAGGGCTGACGTACTCACGCCTTTGAAGAAAAACCGCCGCCAGCACATTTTCCAGCAGAATCGACAGGGGTAGGACCACTGATGTCCCACCCCAGCCGCTAAAGTCACTCGCATCACCCTATGAAAGCACTCCTCCATCACCTCAGCCAACTCCTCAAAGCCCCTGTCCGCCGCCGCCCGGTCACCCTCCGGCAGGCCGAATTTCCATTTTCTGTAAACAAGTAAGAGCCGGGGCACACCCCTTGCTACTCTTTTGGGCAACGGAAGGCACCTGCTTCCTCCGGTATGAGAGAAGCACCGTAGAAAACCCGGCGATGAGTCCGCTCACCGCCGGGTTTTCAACGTTTCAGCGCTGCCCCCTCTCCCTGCGTATAGAAAAAGAGACACGGCAAAAAAGCCGTGTCTCTTAAAAAGTGCTCCCCGCTCCGAAGAGATCGCGCCAGCGACCCCGCGCGGCAGCGCGAAGAAGTCCAGACGAAGTCTGGCTAGGACGAGGTGTAGCTGCTTTCGACGCGTGCGGCGACGTCGAGGTAGCCGTAATCGACCTCGTAGATCTGCTTGAAGCAGTTGAGAGATTCCTCGGGCTTGCCCAGCTTCTCGTAGGCACAGCCGAGCTTGTAGAGAATATCCTTCTTCGTGGCGTCCATCTCCAGAATCTCGGATGCCGCATCGGTAAACGTCTTCACCGCCAGATCGAGCATATTCTTGCCGACGTAGCACTGGCCGAGCAGATTCATCGCCTTCAAGCGAACGTTGGGGTTATTCCGCGCCTTCTGAAGCTCGGGAATCGCCGCCGTGAAATCGCCCTTGATCATCAGTTGCTCGCCCAACTCAAAGCGGAACTGGAGATCCGTCGGGTTCCGCTCCACGCGGCGGCGGGCCTCGTCCACCATACGCTCGGCCTTCTGCTTCACCAGACTGTCGAGTTCCTCGCGGATGCGGGCGCTATCTTCATGAGAATCCCCGGCGGCAGCAAGCCACTCCTCGCGCTCCTTGACGCCCTGATCAAGCTGCTTGAGTTCCAGATCCGAAATTTTGCGCAGCAGCCAGTTGTCCGTACCGTTTGAAAGCTGGCTCGCGTAGTTGTACCAGGCCAGCGAATTTTCCAGATCCTTCTGCTGCTCGTAGAGATCCGCAATCTTGCGGGAAAGATCGATATTCTGCGGCTCCTTCTCCACCTGCTGATGCAGCTCAGTGAGCTGCTGCTGGATCATGTCCTCGCTCTTGACCACGCGATTCTTCTGCTCCAGCGAGATCGCCTCCTCCTTATTCTTGATCAGATCGCGGTAATCCTTCGCCGTCTCCCAGCCGCCGGACTTCATCGTATTCGCCGCGGCGGCGTCTTTCGAGCGCTTCACCGCCACGAGGTCGGACGGCGTGATCTCCAGAATCCGGTTGTACACCTCCACCGCGCGCTCCGCCTCCCCTGCCTTGTAGAGAAGATCGCCGAGCTCGTGCAGATGCTTCGTATCCTTCGGATTGCCTTCCGCGAGCGTTTCGAGCGCAAAAATCGCGATCTCCTGATAGCCGAGCGCGATCGCCGCGTCCTTGAGCAGCGTATTGCCCGCGCCGTAGGGATCGGTCTCCAGCATCTTCTCCGCGATCTCCATTGCCGCGGCGGGGTCTTTCTTCAACGCCTGCCCGCCCTTGAGAGAGAGGCCCGAGAAACCGCCGAACATGCTCTTCTTCCCCTTCGTATTGGCGATGGCGGCGCGGCGCAGCATCTTCCTGCCCTCAAAAAATGTCGGCTCCTCTTTCAGAACCGTGTGGAGGAGAGAAACCGCGTAGCCGAAGTTGCGAAGCTCTGCTGCCGCCATGGCTTTGTGCCACAGGCCGCGTGCGTTATCCGAGATCTCTTTTTCTGTCTTAATGGCCATAAGGGGGATGGGAATCGAGGGGGGTATTGAGGGCTGACTGCTGAGAAAATATCAAAAATCAAAAACGGGGGAAGGAAAGCATAAAACTAGCCCAGCTTTTCAGAAAAAACCAACACTTCATTCTCCTAAAAAGCGTCGGTACCCGGTGCCGGTGCCGATCCTGCAAGCGCCTGTGGAGACGCCCGTTGACAACCCGTTTTACGGCGTTGCCTTTTTGTCCTTCCCCTTGGAGGCGTCAGGCTTCAGGTAGCCCTCGGCGAACTCCCGGAAGTCTTTGGCCTGCTTCACGAAATTCTCGGGGAAATTATTCGTTCCCTTCTCAAAGAGGACGACGAACGCCAGCGTTGAGATCAGGAATACCGCTATCCAGAAAAGTTTTCGGATCAGAGCCATTGCGCCCGCTATGTTAGCCACCTTGCGACAAGCGTCAATCGCGAAGAGAACATCCGGAATGTCCGGGCAAAAATTTTCTTCGGCGCACACAGCCACGCTCCTGACCAATTCCGTCATGCATTGTGACATCAGGAAATGACAACAACATCGTGGCGGCGGGAATCGGGGGAGTTCTCGCCGCCGCGACTTTTTTCTGACTCGCCATCAGGGGAAAATCGCGATTGTTTACGTAGATCATGATCGTCGATCACCTTGAAAACGCGGCGCTTTACGCCCCGCTCTCCCCTCGCTTTGCCGCCGCCTTCGCGTGGCTCCAGACCGTCCGCTTCGAAGACCTCGTCGCCGGTCGCAACCCCGTTGACGGCACGCTCTATGCCATGCGCAACGAATACGTCACCCGACCGCAATCCGAGCTGCCTTGGGAGGCGCACCGCGGCCATGCCGACATCCAGTACATGGTCGAAGGGGAAGAGCGCGTCGGATTCTCGCCCCTTTCGCGCATGACGATCACCCACGAATACAATGCCGCGCAGGACTATGCGCTTTACTCCGGGTCGGGCGATCTCTTCCTGCTGCGCGCCGGGCAGTTCGCGGTCTTTTACCCCGGCGACGCCCATGCCCCCGGCATTCAGGTGGGCGACACCGGTGCGCCGGTGAAGAAGATCGTGGTAAAGGTGCCTCTTTTTTGAACGAAGGGAGCGGAGAAGGGTCGAATGATAGTGCGGGGGTAATCCTCCCCCACCTTACGAACCCTTAACACCACCTGACTCCCTATGAAAAAGACTCCACGCCAGACCGCCCGCTCCCAGATGAGCCTGGGAGAACTGATTCAGGTCGTTCACAGTTGCAGCCGCAACGGACGTGAAACCGTAGCCGCCGTGGCCGATCTCCTCGACTCCGGGCGCATCCGCCTCCAGAGTAACGGCCGGAAGATCCGCGCCCGCGTCAGCCAATAAATCTTTTCCTGACTTTTCCTGAGTAGCAGCCTCCAGTAACGCCTCCGGGGTAAACTCCCGGGGGCGTTTTTTTGGCACCGACTCCGCCGCGTTCCGTTTTATTGCCCTCTCTCAAAAAAATCGCGGAACGACCGAAGCACTCTCCGGCCCAGCGGCGCGTCGGACTTCTTCTCCTTCGCCTTTTTGGAAGCTGGCGGCCCAGCGTCCGCCGTTTCACCCAGCGACGCCTTCATCACCTCGCCCCAGACCGGCAGCGCCAGCGTCGCTCCATACCCCTTCGGCATGATCTGCGCCGGTTGATCGAGGCCCACCCAGACTCCGCAGGTCAGCGTCCGGTGATAACCGATGAACCACGCGTCGCGAAAATCGTTCGTCGTCCCCGTTTTTCCCGCAGCCCATCCCTTGTACGCCGAGCCGCTGCCCGTCCCCCGCGCCATCGCCTTTGCCAGGCCATCCGTCACCATTCGGGCGATCCGCCGGGGGAAGACCCGCTGCCCCCCCTTCTTTGAGCGGTAGATCACCTTCCCCTCCGGATTCTGCACCACATCGATCACCCGCATCGGGTGCTTCACCCCCTCCGCCGCCAGCGCGGCGTAGGCGAGTGTCATGTTTTTCAGGCTCGATTCAAATGCGCCGAGATAGATCGAGGGAAAGTCCGGGAGTTCCCCCAGCCCCATCGCAGCGCCCATCTTTCGGACATTCCCGAGCCCCGCGAGATTCCCCACGCGCGCGCTCATCGTATTGCGCGAGAGGATCAGCCCCTCTTCAGCCGGAAGCGTCCCGCGAAACGTGCCATCCGAGTTCCCCGGACGCCAGGTGGGCGCTTTGGCGATCTCGCGGCGCCGGATCGGCCCGTCGCTGACCGGGCTGCCGGGGTTCACCACACCGCGCGCGTACGCCTCCGCGTAGACAAACGGCTTGAAGGTCGACCCCACCTGCCGGGAGGAGAGCAGCGCACGGTTGAACCGGCTCTCTCCGAAGTCGCGCCCGCCCACGATCGCCCGCAGTCCGCCCGTCCGGTGGTCGATCACCACCACGGCTCCCTGAAGGTAAGGCGTCCCGCTTTGATCGGCAGGCTTGAACGCGGCGCGCCGGGGATGTCGGAACCCCTTGCGCCCTTCGATAGCGGTCAGATGGCGATCAAGCGACTCCTGCGCCGCTTTTTGCAGCACGGGATCAATCGTCGTAAAAACCCGCAGCCCCCCGGCGGCGATCTGGTCGTCATCAAGCAGCATGCTCAGCTCCTGCTCGATCAGGTCGGTCGCGTAGTTCTGCTCCGCCGTCAGACGGCGCTCCTCGTTCAGCCGGAGCGGCTCCTGCTTTGCGGCTTCCGCCTCCTGTTGCGAGATCATCCCCAACTCCGCCATTCGGCCCAGTACCGTATCGCGCTGGATCAGCGAGCCCTCCGGATTCCGGAAGGGGGAGAACCGCTGCGGACTGCGGATCAGCCCGGCGAGAATTCCCGCCTCCGAGAGCGTCAGTTGCGCGCTCGGCTTGCCGAAGTAAGCCTGACTCGCCGTCTCCACGCCCCAGTAGCCGGAGCCGAAGTAGATGCGATTCACATAGCTTTCGAGAATCTCCCGCTTGCTGAAATTCCACTCGATACGCAGCGAGACAAACGCTTCCAGCAGCTTGCGGTGCAGGTTCTTCCCCCCGAGGGTGAAGGAATTGCGCGCCAGCTGCTGCGTCAGCGTACTCGCGCCCTGCATTGCCCGTCCGCTGATCGCGTTGCGTACCACCGCACGCGCAATGCCGTAGGGATCAATGCCCACGTGGCTATAGAAGCGCGTATCCTCCCGCGCCAGCAGCGCATTTACAAAATGCGGCGAGACTTTTTCAATGGGAACCGTCACGCGGTCCTGCCCCGCGAGCCGCCCGAACGGCTGCCCCTTGTAGTCGTACACCAGCGTCCGCTGCGGCATCGCCGTAAGCGCTTTCAGATCGTAGAAGCTCGCCCATGTGGCGTAGATCGCGCAGATCACTCCTCCGATCACTGCAAAGACAAAGAGCAGCCGCCACTTCCAATGCGTCTTGAGCACCACCGGCTTCCGCCGCTCCGTCGCCCCCTTGCGATTCGCCGCCGCCCCCTTGCGCTTCCGGTTCACCACGGCCCAAAGCCGCCGCACCCGCCCTCCCGCTTTCCGCAGGGCGTTTTTGGACCGATTGGGGGTGGAAACTCGCACGGGCCGGAGCGTAAAAGAGCCAGCGCTCTTGGGCAACCGCTATCCGTCAAAAGCTGCAAATTCGGATTGCGGCTTTTCATGCGCGGAGGAACACGGTATGCCCAAAAGCGTGCGCATCGACATTCTCACCCTCTTCCCCAAGCTCTGCGAAGGCGCTCTCACGGAGAGCATGATGAAACGTGCCCAGGACAAAGGGCTGGCGGATCTCCGCGTGCACAACCTGCGCCAGTGGGCTACCGGCAAGCATGCCACCACAGACGACGCTCCCTATGGCGGCGGTCAGGGGATGGTGCTCAAATGCGAGCCGATCTTCGCCGCCGTGGAGGAGCTTCGCACTCCGGAGAGCCGCGTGCTGCTGATGTCTCCCGGCGGGCGCACCTTCAATCAGGCCATCGCTGCGGAGTACGCCGCCCTGCCGCACCTCATTTTCATCTGCGGCCACTACGAAGGCATCGACCAGCGGGTGCACGATCACCTCATCGACGAGGAAATCTCCATCGGAGACTACGTGCTGACGAACGGAGCCATCGCCGCCGCCGTGATCACCGACGCGGTCGTACGCCTCATCCCCGGCGTGCTGGGCGACGAAGCCTCGGCGGCCGACGACTCCTTTCAGCAGGGGCTGCTGGAGTTTCCGCACTACACGCGCCCCGTCGAGTTTCGCGGCTGGCGCGTCCCCGATATCCTGCTGAGCGGGCACCACGGAGCCATCGCGAAATGGCGGGAGCAGAAGGCGCTGGAAAAAACCCGCGCCCACCGTCCCGATCTGATCGCTCCCCGCGAGTAGTTGGAGCGGTTGGGAGGGAGTCGCCTCAGGAAGCAATCGCTTCCGTCGACGACGCGGCGGTCTTCGCCTCCACGTACGGCAACACCTTCTCCACGAGCGCTTCCACGGTCAGGCCGTGCTGCTTTCGCAGGATGGGGACGGAACCGTGCTCGATGAACTCGTCGGGCCAGCCGATCCGCACCACGGGGGTGTGGATTCCGAGATCGTTGAGCAGCTCCACGATGCTGCACCCGAAGCCGTTGAGCAACACGTGGTCTTCCACCGTGGCGATCACTTTCACGCTCTCGGCGAAGCGGCGGATCGTCTCCACATCAAGCGGCTTGATCCAGCGGGGGTTGATGACCGCGGTGGAAATCCCGCGCGCCTCCAGTTCCCCGGCTGCCTTCCCGGCCAGTTCGCACATATTGCCCAGCCCGAAGATAGCGACATCGCTCCCTTCCTTGAGCACCTCCGCCTTGCCGATCTCCAGCAGTTGCGGTTCTGCCTTGGGGGTGGCTCCCGTGCCGGCTCCACGCGGGTAGCGGATGGCAATCGGGCCTTTGTAGTGGGCCATCGTCCAGAGCATGTCGACAAACTCTTCCTCGTCCTTCGGCTGCATGTGGACCAGCCCGGGGACGTGCCGCAGGTAGCCGATGTCGAAAAGGCCGTGATGCGTCGGGCCATCGTCGCCGCTCAGACCGGCGCGGTCCATGCAAAGCGCGACATCGAGATTCTGTAGCGCGATGTCATGAATGATCATGTCATACGCCCGCTGCATGAACGTCGAGTAGATCGCGAGGAACGGCTTGAAGCCCTGGGTCGCCAGACCGCAGGCGAAGAGCGCGCCGTGCTCCTCCGCGATGCCGACGTCGAAGTATTTCTCCGGATGCCGTTTGCCGAAGTGGACCAGCCCCGTCCCCGTCGGCATGGCCCCGGTGATGGCACAGATCTTGTCGTTCCGGTCAGCGAAGCTCGCCAGCGTCTTGCCGAAGATCTCCGAGTAGGTTGGCGTGCCGGAGGCGACGGTTTCGCCGGTGTCGTGCTTGAAGCGGCCGAGACCGTGAAACTTGTCCGGCTGCTGCATGGCGGGCGGGTAGCCCTTCCCCTTCTTGGTCAGGATGTGCAGGAGCACGGGGGCTTCCTGTGTCTTGAGAAACTCAAAAGTCCGGATCAGCAGCGGGATGTCATGCCCGTCGATCGGACCGTAGTAGCGCAGGCCCAGTTCGTCGAAAATGACACTCGGGAGGACGAGGCCTTTGAGACCTTCTTCGACCTTCTTGCTGAGATTGCGCGCCAGCTTGCCGCCGACTTTTTCGATGAACTGCGCGGCTTTTTCGTGAATGTGCTCGTAGGTGGGGCTGGTGGCGATGCGGTTAAAGTAGTTCGCGATCGCGCCGACGTTCTTGGCGATGCTCCACTCGTTGTCGTTCAGTACGACGATGAGCCGCTTGGTCGATTCGGCCACGTTATTGAGCGCTTCGTAGCTCACGCCGCAGGTAAAGGCGGCGTCTCCGGCCACGCAGACGACATGCTCGCTGCTCCCCCGGCGGTCACGTCCGACCGCCATGCCGAGCGCGGCGGAGAGAGCGGTACCGGCGTGTCCGGCCCCGTAGGCATCGTGCTCGCTCTCGCTACGAAGCAGGAAGCCGTTGATCCCCCCATGCTGACGGATCGTCCGGAGCTGCTCGCGCCGTCCGGTCAGCATCTTGTGCACGTAGCCCTGATGGCTCACGTCGAAGACGAACTTGTCGGTCGGCGTGTCAAAGACGCGGTGCATCGCGATGGTCAGCTCGACGACCCCAAGGTTCGGCCCGAGATGTCCGCCCACGGACTGGGGGTTGGACTCCGACAGGGTCGCGATCAGGTCGTCGCGGATCTCCTGCGCAAGTTCAGGTAAATCACTCTCAGCCAGTCGCTTGAGGTCTGCGGGGCTGTTAATCGTATCAAGGTGTCTCATTAGGCTAAGGCAGAACGGTCGAAAGTCAGGTCAGGAAAGTCAGGTCAGGAAGGTCGGGCGGCGGATCGGGACGGTAAAAGAGGGAGTAAAAAGGGGATAGTATGAACGAACCACCCCCAACAGGCAAATCAACTTTGCCGGTCGTCCTTAGTCCTTAGAAGAGACTCACGTCCTCCGGAGGCTCGGAAGCGACGGGAGGGCGCGTCGCCCGGGATGGGCGCGTTTTTCTGGGCGGCTGGGGGGATTCTTCCAGAGCATCAGATGACGGGGGCTCCTCCTGAGTTGCCTCAACGGTCTGAGCCGCGCTCGCATCAAAGGGAACCACTTCAGGCGCTCCGGCGGCGTTCCGGGCGATCAGCTCGATCCGCTTTTCGGCGGCGGAGAGCCGCGCCGTGCAGTCACGCACGAGCCGCGTCCCTTCCTCATAGCGGGTCAGAATCTCCTCCAGCGGCAGATCGCCGGACTCCATCTGACCCACGATGATCTCCAGCCGCTCCATGGCCTCTTCAAAACTTGCCGGGGTATTTCCTGCGTCCACTATGGGGTCTCCTCTTTCGGTTTCTCTTCTTTGGTTTTTGGTTCAGGTATAGGGGGTGCGCCGGGTTGGAGCTTTGCTTCCTCCTCCTCGGCTTTTTCCTGCATTTTCTGAATGGCGTCCGCTTCTCCTGTCGACCACCGCTCGTAGTCGCTATAGAAGATGCACATCTGCTGGGGACCGAGCGGCAGTCCCTTCGGGAAAGGGAATCCCCCCTTACTGGGCGTCCGCAGGATCTGCGCGATCCACGGCTTGTACTTGCCCCGGACGATCTCGTTCATGAATCCCGCGCTTTCCGTGATCGGGGTGAGGAACATCCCGCCGTAGGGACGCCCGAGCCGGTCAAAATCGTGCAGCTCCAGAAACTCCTCGGGGGAGACGGGCAGCCAGAGGCTGTCGCGGCGGGCATACCACGCCACGGCCCACGGCATGTCGGAGACGATGATCTCCTCCGGCTTGGTCCATTTCTCCAGAAACGCCATGTACGGAGGCGCGTAGGGTGGCCACCAGAGCGGGTAGGTCTTATTCAGCAGCGCGTTAATGAACGGCAGCCCCGCGAGAAAGAGGATCAGGACGATAAAGCCGTTGTAAAGGAGTGGCACGCGGATCTTGAGGCCCGACCAGAGCGTCAGGATAAATGCCGTACCGTAGGCTGCAAAGGCGGGGATAAAGAGCAGGTGCAGATTCGTGGCGGAGATTCCGCCGGTCGTATCCTGCCCGCTGGCGACCGCCATTCCCAGCACGGCGACGAGCCACCCGAGCAGCAGTCCCCAGCGCAGCACCCGTACGCTCGTCCGCCGGAAGGGGTAGAGCAGCGCCACAAAGAAGAGCGGCGCGATCCAGCCGCCAAGCTGATCCGCTGCGCTGGAAAATTGCGCCGTCAGCCCATGCTGGATCTTATGTCGGAAATAACGGAAGGGAAGATCAAGCGCTTTGGCGTCGAAGCGCCGCATGATCGTATCCTCCGATCCCGCCACACCATTCAGCGTCGAAGCCCACGCGATCCCCAGGGGGTTCCCCGTGAGAGAATAATTCCGCACCAGCCACGGCGAAACCATCAGCAGGATCACGCCCGCGAAGATGAAGCCGTTGCGGAGGCGCGAAGGGAAGTAGATCAGGATAAAGACCAGCAGCCCGATCAGCAGCCATGCCGTCACATAGTGCGTCAGCACAAGCAACCCGCCCAACACCGCAGCCAACAGAATCCATCGCAGTTCGGACTGATGCTTCTCCTTCGCCTCAATCGCGCGGACTACGGTCCAGACAATTCCGCTGAAGATCAGCAGCATCAACATATGCGGCAGACCGCTCATGGCGTACTGCCAGAAAGGATAAGTCACGAGCTGCATCCCCGAGGCGATCAGTGCCAGCTTCGTGTCGAAAAGCCGCCGGAAGGTGAAGTAATTCAGCACTACCGCCGCATAGAGCAGCAGGATGGAGAAAACGGCCACGGCCTTGTCGAGGATATAGATCGGGCGTTTCGGGTCCATCTCCCACTGCCCCTGCATCACTTTGAATACCGGAGCCAGCGTCGCCGACCAGAGCGGAGCGTGATAGGTGTCTTTTTTCAGGCGGCTCCGCATTTCCTCCTGCGGATTTTCCGCTTCGGTCGCCTCAAGATGCCGCTCAATCTGCCGCATGGCGAGAGGGCGGATCATGTGGGTACTGTAGCCGTTTCCCGCAGCGATCTCCCGGGCGATCTGCACCTGCTCAATCCCCTTGTCATGGGAGAGCCCCCGGAAGAAGCTCCAGTACATCGGGTCAAAGATCACGACAATCAGGACACCCAGCCCGAGAAAGGCCAGCGCGACCAGCTTCACCACATTCGCGAGATTGCCCTCCTCCATTTTGTGGATGAGTTGTTGGAGATTGGAATTAGATGACATGGGTCTGGTCTTTGATTTCTTTCAGACGGCGATGAAGCGTCCGACGGCTGATGCCGAGTCGCTCCGCTGCCGCCGTTTTATTTCCGCCGCATTCTTCCAAAGCGCGCATGATGAGCCGATGTTCGCTCTCATGTAAATTCAAATGACGGTCCGGCCGGTTTTCCACCACCGGGGGCGTGGCCGGAACTCCGTTCCCTCCTCCGGCGCGGTTCTGGCGGACGGACATCGGCAGATCGCGCAAGCCGATCCTCGCCCCCGTCGCCATGACCACGCCGTGCTCAATCGTCGTCCGCAATTCCCGCACGTTTCCCGGCCAGTGATACTGCACGATGGCCTCGGCGGCGTCCGCGGTCAACTCCCGCAGCGGACGGCCGTTCTCCTTGGCGAACTGCTTGAGGAACGTCTGCACCAGCAGCGGGATGTCTTCGCGCCGCGCCCGGAGGGGCGGCAGGGTGATCTGGACAACGTTAAGCCGGTAAAAGAGATCATCGCGGAATTTGCCCTCGGCGACCATCGCCTCCAGATTTTTGTTCGTCGCGGCGACGAGACGGACGTCCACTTTGATCGGCGTATTGCCCCCCACCCGCTCAAACGAGCGGTCCTCCCCCAGCACGCGGAGGACTTTCACCTGAATATTGGAGTCAATCTCGCCAATCTCATCGAGAAAGAGCGTGCCGCCATTGGCCTGCTCGAAACGCCCGATCCGACGCTCCACCGCTCCGGTGAATGCTCCCCGCTCATGCCCGAAAAGCTCGCTCTCCAGCAGTTGCGGAGAGAGCGCGGCGCAGTGTACCGGGACAAACTTCTGCTTCGGTCTGCCGCTCAGGTTATGAATGGCATGAGCCACCAGTTCCTTGCCCGTACCGCTCTCGCCCTGAATGAGGACCGTCGCGCGGGAAGGGGCCACCTGTCGGATGACGTCAAAGACGCCGTTCATCGCCGGAGAGTTGCCGATCAGGCTCTCCAGCCCGTAGCGCCGCTCCACCTGCTGACGCAGTTCGCGGTTCTCCTGCTCCGTCTCGCGGCTCCGGAGCGCGCGGTTGATAAGGATCTCCAGCCGGTCGATATTCAGCGGCTTGGTGATGAAGTCATACGCGCCATGCTTCATCGCTTCCACAGCCGTATCGACGGAGCCGTAGGCCGTCATCATAATACAGACGGGCGGATGCGGCAGGGCGAGGGCGCGGTCGATCAGCTGCATGCCGTTCTCCCCACCGATGCGGAGATCCGTGACCATGACATCGACGCTGTCGCTCTCCAGAATGTTCATCGCACCCGCGATGTCGGAGGCGGTGTAGACGTCAAAATTCTCCTCCAACGAAATCCGCAACCCCTCCCGGGTATGCTTTTCGTCGTCGACAATGAGGATGGTCGCTTGCATGGGTAGGGTGCAGTGAAACACAGGCGGGACATTTTGGCACGCCCGAATCTCGCCCCTTCCCGGAAAAAGATTGCCAAAGCGGCAGGGGGATTTTACCCATTCTCCCGGCTTCTCCGCCTTCCCCGTCATGCGCTCTCTTTGTGAATTGAAAACGCTGCTGCTCCTCCCCCTGATGATCTTCAGCCCGTTGGCTCACGCCTCGGAGGCTCATCCCCACTATGAGGGAGAAGCCCCTACGGTGGAAGAGGACGCGCCGACGATCCCCAATGCCCGGCGGATCGCGGTGATCCAGTGGAAAGACTACGTCCCGAAGAACAGCCACTCGCTGCAACTTGAAGGCGAGAACGAGGAATTGCTCTCCATCGTCTGCAAGACGCAGACGGGCGGGACCACCCGCCTCTTTCAGATCGGCGCACCCAGGATCTCCTCCCGCTACTACGCGCTGAAAGGAGAGATCCGCCATCAGAGCGTCAGCGGAACGGGGTATCTGGAGCTGCTCAACCACTTCCCGGGGGTTGAGAAAGAGTTCTTTAGCCGCACCACCGCCGAGAGCGGCCCGATGCGGCGGATCGAAGGAAGCTCGGATTGGCGGACGTTCTGGATTCCCTTCAACGCCGAGGAAGCTTCGGGAGCGCCCGACCGGCTGACGCTCAATCTCGTCCTCGGGAGCATCGCCCAGATCACGCTCGGCCCGTTGGAGCTTTATGAGTTTACCGACGCCCGGTCGATGATGGAGGTCGCCACCACCGGGGACGATGCCGGGCCCAAGCTCTCGCTCTCCCGATCGGAGCGTCGGATCGGCATGGCCGTAACCCTGCTGCTTCTTGCCGGCACGGTGGGAGGGATTCACCTCCTGCACCTCCGCCGGGAAAAAGCAAAAGGGCAGGCCTCTTAAAAGAAGCCCGCCCTTTTGAAATAGAGATCTGAAGAAGCTTTAAGCGCTCTTGGCTACCGGTTCATTGCTGGCCGGAGCCGGTACCACCGCCGGAGCCTGTGGCTCCGCATGCTTACCGCCCGTGATGAGGCGCGCTCCGCGATAGAACGCGAAGTAGCCCCAGGCCCACTGCATGATCACCAGCATCCGGTTCCGGAAGCCGACGAGGAAGATGAGGTGGACAAAGAGCCATGCGAGCCAGGCCGTAAAGCCGTCAAAGCGCAGTCCACGGATGTCGGCGATGGCGCGGTTGCGGCCGATCGTCGCCATGGAGCCTTTGTCGAGGTACTCGAAGTCTTTCACCTTGTGGCCAAGATGGCGGTCAAGAATCGTCTCTCCCACGTACTTGCCCATCTGGAGCGCCACCGGAGATACCCCGGGGAGCGGGCGGTCGCCCTGATGCGCAAAGCAGGCAAGGTCGCCGATAACATAGATGTCCGGGTTTCCCTTTACGGAGCAGTCCGGCTCCACCATCACGCGGCCTGCGCGGTCCAGCTCGGCGCCGAGCTGCTTGCCCAGCGGGGAAGCGGCGTTTCCGGCGGCCCAGACGATCGTCTTGGCCGGGATGAATTCGCCCTCCAGCTCCACGCCTTCCGCGCTCACGCCTTTCACCCCGACGCCAACGCGGACCTCCACGCCGATCGACTCCAGCTGCTTCTTCGCGCTGGCAGAAAGGCTCTCATGGAACATCGGAAGCACGCGCGGGGCGGCGTCGATGAGGATCACGCGGGCCTGCGAAGAATCGATGCGGCGAAAATCCTTCACCATCGTCTTACGGGCCACTTCGGAGATCGATCCGGCCATTTCCACGCCGGTCGGCCCACCGCCGACGATGACGAACGTCAGCGCGGCGTCGCGCTCCTTGATGTCGTCGGTCTTCTCCGCCGTCTCAAAAGCGTTGAGCAGACGGCGGCGAAGCTCGACGGCGTCCTCCAGACTCTTGAGGCCGGGAGCGAACTGCTCCCACTCGGGGCGGCCGAAGTAGGAGTGGCGCGCGCCGGTGGCCAGAACGAGCTTGTCGTAGGGATAGCTACGCTCGGTGGTGACCACCTGCTTGTTCACCGTGTCGATGCGGACAACGTCCTCCATCGCGACACGGACGTTCGCAGCCTCCTTCAGAACGTGGCGGATCGGCTGAGCGATCTGTGCCGGCGAAAGCGCGGCGGTCGCCACCTGATAGAGCAGCGGCTGGAACAGGTGGTGGTTTGCCCGGTCCAGCACAGTTACATTAACGGGTTCATTCGCCAGAGCCTTGGCAGCAGCAAGCCCGCCAAAACCGGCACCAACAATCACAATTTCAGGTTGAGAAGTCATATCTACCCACTCCCGGGATAGGTGGGGCGCTCACAGCAATAACTCAATAACCGCGAGCACCAGCAGCAGAGGGAGTCGAGACGGCCCCCAGTAGAACGGATTTTGACGCGTTATCAAGCGTTTGAATCGTCATAAGTTGTTGATTACTCGTGGTTGCGGTCGATTTCACCACCCCGCTTTTCGGCCTCAGGGCAGGCAATATGGTGGCTAGAAGCAAAACTGATAGGTGAAATTTTTCACAATTATCTTGCCCAAATTTCTCATCCGATCTTTACTGATCCGGCGCTGAAACACCGCCTCTGCACCTGCCCTGAACGGCACGCCCCCACTCCAGCATGGCCACATCACAGCACGAGTTTACCTCCTCCGACACTCCCGGTCGCGCACAGGAACACCTTGATTCCCAAGGAGTTACGCAAGGCCCCGGAAACTCCTCCCTTGCTCCGGGCAGTGAAGCTCCCGCTGATGATCTCCTCGGGGAAAAGCTGATTATTAATATGGGACCTTCCCATCCGGCCACCCACGGGGTTCTCCGGCTGGTGCTGGAGCTGGATGGTGAAATCATTGTCAATTCCAAGCCGGAAGTCGGCTACCTGCATCGGGGCGACGAGAAAATCGCCGAGGCGATGCACTACAACCAGTTCGTCCCTTATACGGACCGGCTTGATTACCTTGCGCCGCTGGCAAACAACGTCGCCTACGCCCTCGCTGTCGAGAAACTGATGGGCTGGGAGCTGCCTCCCCGGGGCCAGGCCATCCGCGTCATCGCTTGCGAACTGGCCCGTATCTCCGCCCACCTCCTCGGCATCGGCACCTTCGCCATGGATACCGGGGCGATGACCGTCTTTCTCTACACCTTCACCGAGCGCGAGAAGATCTACAACCTCTGCGAGCAACTCACCGGAGCGCGATTCACCACCAGCTACACCCGCGCCGGGGGGCAGATCCGCGATCTTCCCGAAGGGTTCACCCGTGCCGTCCTCGACTTCCTTGACGGACTGGAGCCGCAGATTGACGAGATCGATAAACTGCTCACGCGCAACCGCATCTTCGTCGACCGCACCAAGGATATCGGCGTGCTCACCAAAGAGATGGCCATCGACTACGCCATCACCGGCCCGAATCTCCGCGGCTCCGGCATCGATCACGATCTCCGCAAGAAGCGCCCCTACCTCGGCTACGAACAGTACGACTTCGATGTCCCCATCGGCACCGTCGGCGACTGCTACGACCGCTACTACGTCCGCATGGAAGAGATGCGCCAGAGTGTGCGCATCCTCCGTCAGGCCATCGACAAGCTCCCTTCCGGCCCGGTGAACATCGGCGACGGGAAGAACTTCCGGCCGGACAAACGCGAGGTGCTCACCAAGATGGAGCAGCTCATTCACCACTTTATCCTCCACACCGAAGGCATTGATGCCCCTCCCGGCGAAATCTACTTCGGAGCGGAAAACCCCAAGGGGGAACTCGGCTTTTACATCCACAGCAAGGGCGGCGGCGTCCCGCATCGCCTGAAGATCCGCAGCCCCTCCTTCGTCAACCTCAGCGTGCTGCCGGAACTGCTCAAAGGCCATATGATGAGCGACGTGGTCGCCATCCTCGGCAGCCTCGACTTCGTCATGGGCGAATGTGATCGCTAACTCCGCAACTCTTTCAAACTCAACCCCTTAAGCTCCCAAGCTCCGATGCAGATTCCGCCAGAACTTCTCGCCAAGGTAGACGAGGCCATCTCGCACTACCCGGTATCCAAGCGAAGCGCCGCGCTTCCGCTCCTGCATCTTTTTCAGGAGCACTTCGGCTATATCGCTCAGGAGAGCATCCTCTGGATCGCGGAGAAGCTGGAGCTACAGCCGATCCACATTCTGGAGCTGGTCACATTCTACCCCATGTTCCGGCAGAAAATGGCCGGGAAGTATCATATCCGCGTCTGCCGCACCCTCTCCTGCGCCATGGCCGGGAGCTACGAGTTGCGCGAGAAGATCTGCAAAGCCACGGGGATCGACCCGCACGCCGGGGGACATCACGACCCGATCGCCGTCAGCCCCGATGGGCGGTACTCCATCGAGTTTGTCGAGTGCATCGCCAGTTGCGGCAGCGCCCCGGTCTGCATGATCAACGACGACTTCTACGAAGGCGTCACCGAGGCTTCGATCACCGATCTGCTCGCCCGATACCAGTAACGTTTTTCACCCTTCCCTTTTTCCGATATGTCCCAGCGTCCCCGTCGCTCCCCGCACCCCCGCGAAAGGCGGATGATCTTCGCCAACATCGACCGCGAAGGCTACACGCCGGACATCGACAGCTACGTCCGCCACGGCGGCTATGAGCAGCTCCGCAAGGCGATCACGATGGAGCCGGACGCCATCGTCAATGAAGTGAAAGCCTCCGGGCTGCGCGGACGCGGCGGCGCGGGCTTCCCCTGCGGCGTGAAATGGGGCTTCATCCGGCGCGGCGGCCCGAAGCCGACCTACCTTATCTGCAACGCGGACGAGTCCGAGCCGGGCACCTTCAAGGACCGCTACATTATTCATCAGGACCCGCACCAGCTCATCGAGGGAATGATCATCTCCTGCTTCGCCCTCGACGTGCATCTCGCCTATATCTACATCCGGGGCGAGTTCCCGGAAGGCGCGAAAATTCTGGAGAAGGCCATCGCCGAAGCGAAGGAAAAGGGCTACCTCGGGAAGAACCTGCTCGATACCGGCTTTGATCTGGAAATCTATGTCCACCGGGGCGCGGGCGCTTATATCTGCGGTGAAGAAACCGGCCTGATCGAGTCGCTCGAAGGCAAGCGCGCCTACCCGCGCATCAAGCCGCCGTACTTCCCCGCCGTGCTCGGTCTCTACCAGTGCCCGACCATCGTCAACAACGTCGAGACGCTCTGCCACGTGAAGCACATCATCGGCATGGGTGGCGCGGAGTACGCGAAGATCGGGCGCCCGAACAATACCGGCACGCGCATCCTCTGCATCTCCGGCGACGTGGTACGCCCCGGCTACTTCGAAGTGGAGCTGGGCGCCGTGACCCTCGGCGAAGCCATCAACGAGCTTTGCGGCGGCCTCAAACCGGGGCGGAAGCTCAAGGCGATCATCCCCGGTGGCAGCTCCGCAAAGGTGCTCCGCGCCGACGAACGCTTCAAGATCAAGACAAAGGCCGAAGACGGCAGCATGGTCGACAAGGAGATCGGCGTGGAGGATATCCTGATGGATTTCGACAGCCTCGCCGCCGTCGGCTCCATGGCCGGATCGGGCGGCGTGATCGTCATGGACGACTCGCGCGACATGGTCTGGACGCTCAATAACCTGAACGAATTTTACGCGCACGAAAGCTGCGGCCAGTGCACCCCCTGCCGCGAAGGCTCCCTCTGGATGCGCAAGATCACCGACCGCATCCTCGCCGGAGGCGGTGTGGACAACGACCCGGACGTGCTCAAAAACGTCGCCGACAACATCGCGGGCAAGACGATCTGCGCCTTTGGCGAAGCCTGCTCATGGCCCACGCAGAGCTTTGTCCTTAAATTCCGCGACGAGTTCACCGCCAAGGCCCGGAAGCCGCTGCCTCCGCCGATACCGCCCGAGTATACCCCCGACACCCTCATCGCCGAAACGCCCCGCCTCCCGGCAACGAATCAGGCTTAAAATTTTCCCCGGTCATCCCACTTTCCCCGCCCGCAGCTCATGAGCACTGAAACCGCCACCGCCCCGCCCCCCGTGCAGATGCTGAACGTCCAGATCGACGGCGTCTGGATGCAGTTCCCGAAAGGGACCCGGCTGATTGAGGCGTGCGCTCAGGCGAATAAATTCATCCCCCGCTACTGCTATCACCCGAAGCTCTCCTCGCCCGGCAACTGCCGCATGTGCCTCATCGAGATGGGTATGCCGAAGATGGGGCCGGACCGCCAGCCGGAGCTGGGCGAAGACGGTCGCCCGGTGATCAACTGGATTCCCCGCCCGCAGATCTCGTGTGCGCAGGATGTCGCGGAAGGCATGGCGGTGCGGACCGATTCCCCGATGGTGCAGGACGCGCGCAAGGGCGTGCTGGAGTTCCTGCTCATCAATCACCCGCTCGACTGCCCCGTCTGCGATCAGGCGGGGGAATGCCGCCTTCAGGAATTTTCCGTGGAGCACGGCAACTCCAAATCGCGCTTTCTGGAGCACAAGGTCAAAAAGCCCAAGAACGTCGCCATCGGCCCGCGCATCACGCTCGACGACGAGCGCTGCATTCTCTGCTCGCGCTGCGTGCGCTTCATGCGCGAAGTGGCAAAGGACGACGTGCTCGGCTTCGTCAATCGCGGCAGCTACAACACGCTTACCTGCCACCCCGAGCGTACGCTCGATAGCAACTATTCGCTCAACACCGTCGACATCTGCCCCGTCGGCGCGCTCACCTCGAACGATTTCCGCTTCAAGATGCGCGTCTGGTTCCTCGCGGAGACCAAGAGCTTCTGCACGAGTTGCGCCACCGGCTGCAACACCACCATCAGCGCGCGTCAGGGGACGATCTACCGCCAGACCCCGCGCGAGAACAATGACGTGAACAGCTCGTGGATGTGCGACTACGGTCGTCTGAACTTCCACTACCTGCAAAGCCCCGACCGTCTCGTCCGTCCCTCGGCAAAGATCGTTCCGCCGGAAGAGAACGAGCCGGGCTGGGATGAAGCCCTCCTCCGCGCCGGAAAAGCGCTCCGCAGCTACAAAGGCAGCGAAGTCGCCATCATCGCCTCGGGCCGCCAGACCAACGAAGAGCTTTACCTCACCGCCGAGCTGGCCCGCCAGATCGGGACGGAGCAGATCGACATCGTCCCGCACCTCGACCTCGGCGACGACCTCCTTCTCTCCGCGGATCGAAATCCGAACGTCGCCGGAGCGCGACTCCTCGGCGTCAGCGCCCCCACCCCCGGCGAGCGGCTCCGCTCCATTGCCGACGGCGTGCGCAGCGGCGCGATCAAAGCGTTGATCGTTCTCGGCGAAGATGCCACCGAAGCGGGACTGACTGAAGAGGATCTCAAAAAAACCGACCTCCTCATCACTCTCAGCCTTCTACCGAATGCCACCACGCGACAGGCCGACTACCTCTTCCCCTCCGCCGGTTTTGCGGAGAAGCGGGGATCGATGATCAACAAGACGAATCGCCTCCAGCGCCTCAACCGCGCCGTCGAGCCGCCCGGCGAAGCCCGCGACGACTGGGAGATCCTCCGCGACCTGCTCAATGCCTCGCGCGAAGCGGCGGCTGATAGCTCCGATCTCTTCACCATCGAAGACCTCTTCCGCCAGATGGCCGCCGCCACCCCGGCGCTGAACGGTCTTTCTCTCAGCCGCATCGGCGACCTCGGACTTCCGCTTGAGCTGTAACCCCAATCCCTTTCCATGCCAGAACTCCTCGATATCGACTGGTTCCTGATCCTCACCTCGCTGGCAAAGACGGTGTTTCTGCTCGGCGTGG
Organism: Chthoniobacter flavus; assembly: GCA_040392045.1. Classification (GTDB taxonomy): domain Bacteria; phylum Verrucomicrobiota; class Verrucomicrobiia; order Chthoniobacterales; family Chthoniobacteraceae; genus DATMFV01. The sequence continues at coordinate 21,630 of JBEBWR010000021.1, forward strand.
TGCTGACGCTCGTCTCCTACACCGTCTATGCCGAGCGCCGCGTGAGCGCGCTGATGCAGGACCGCCTCGGGCCGAACCGCACCGGCTTCCCCATCTCGTTGCTCGGAGCGAAGAAAGACTTCTCACCCTTCCTCGGAGGTCTCGGTCAGCCGATCGCCGACGCCGTAAAGCTCCTGCTCAAGGAGGACTTTACGCCGTCGTATGTGAACAAGTTCTACTACTGGATCGCCCCCGGCCTCGGCATCGCCGCCGTCATCGTCGGGCTGGCTGTCATTCCCTTCGGCAGCGAGATCGCCGGAGTGCCGATGGTCATCGCAAATCTCAATATCGGGCCGCTCTTCGTCTTCGCCCTCTCCTCGCTCGGTGTCTACGGCATTGTGCTCGCCGGATGGTCGGCGAACTCGAAGTACCCCTTCCTCGGCTCCATCCGCTCCACTTCGCAGATGATCTCCTACGAGCTGGCGCTTGGCCTCTCGGTCATCCCTCTCTTCCTCATCCTCGGCAAGCTCAACCTCGTCGAGATCGTCCAGCATCAGGTCGAGCACGGATGGAACCTCCTCCCCGGCCTCACGGCGATGAAGCCCGGGCTGCCGTCGCCGGAGCAGGCCGTCCTCTGGATTCCGGTCCTCATCTCCTTCATCATCTTCACCGTAGCGATGTTCGCCGAGACGAACCGCCTCCCCTTCGATCTTCCCGAAGCCGAGACAGAGCTCGTCGGCGGCTACCACACCGAGTATTCCTCGATGAAGTTCGCCCTCTTCTTCCTTGGGGAATATGCCGCGATGATTCTCGGCTCCGCGCTCATCGTCGTTCTCTTCCTCGGCGGCTGGTCCGCGCCGTTCATCCCGGACGGATCGCAGGGCATCCTCTGGGGGCTGGTGAATATCGGCGTCTTCTTCGCGAAAGTCGTCGCGCTGCTCATCTTCTTCATCTTCATCCGGTGGACGCTCCCCCGCTTCCGCTACGATCAGCTCATGAAACTCGGCTGGATCTGGTTTTTCGAAATCGCCCTCGTCAACATCTTCCTCACCGCAGGCATCGTTGCCTACTTCTCCTCCAAGTAAAGGAGCACCCGCGCCATGGCTTACCAAGTACCACGCCCAAAGCTGAGCTTCGCCGAGAAGCTCTACCTGCCTACCGTCCTCGCCGGGCTGAAGGTCACGCTCGGCCACCTTGTGCGGATGCTCAAGGGTGAGACGAAGGTGATCATGCAGTACCCCGAGGAGAAGTGGGATGCCCAGCTCCCTTCCTACTACCGGGGCGCTCCCGCGCTGGTGAATGACGACTACGGCCGGACCCGTTGCGTCTCCTGCCAGCTTTGTGAATTTATCTGCCCGCCCAAGGCGATCCGCATCACACCGGGAGAACTTGCCAAGGACGATCCCTTCGCCAAAGTCGAAAAAGCGCCGAAGGAGTTCGACATCGACATGATCCGCTGCATCTACTGCGGCATGTGCGAAGAGGTCTGCCCCGAGCAGGCCATCTTCCTGATGAAAGACTACGCCTTCGTCGGCACCACCCGTAAGGAGATGGTGCACGACAAAGCAAAACTGCTCGAACTGGGCGGTCTCAAGACCGGCCTGGTCAACAAGTGGAACGAGAAAAAGTAACCGCCCATGTCCCCCGTTCTCTTCTGGCTTTTCTCCGCTCTGATGCTCGGCTTCGCGCTGGCGGTCATCTTCAACCGCAACCCCGTCGCCAGCGCCCTGAGCCTCGTCGTCTCCTTCCTCGGGCTGGCGGCGCTCTTCGTCGGACTGGACGCCTACTTCATCGGCGTCATTCAGGTGCTCGTCTACGCCGGGGCCGTCATGGTCCTCTTCCTCTTCATCATCATGCTGCTGGACCTGAAGAAAGAGAAGCGGCGCAATCTCAATCCCGCGGCCTGCATCGGCGGCGGCGCGGTGGCGCTCGGCTTCACGGGCTTCCTCCTCTACGTCCTGAATCACTACACGCCCGGCATGGCCCACTTCCCCGCGCTGGGCGGCTCGCTCTCGCACCTCGACGACGTGCGCCACATCGGTAACACCCTCTTCTCCTTCTACAACCTTCCCTTTCAGATCATCGGCGTGCTGATTCTCGTCGCAACCATCGGCGTCGTCGTGCTGAGCAAGCGTGAATTAAAATAATATGGTGACGCTCAACGACTACCTTCTCGTCAGCGGCCTGCTTTTTGCCATCGGGATTGCAGGCGTCACGCTGCGGCGCAACCTCCTCGTCATCTTCATGGGGCTGGAGCTGATGCTCAACGCCGCGAACCTTTCGCTCGTCGCCTTCTCCCGCTTCAACGGCACGGAGGGCCTGCCGAATTACAACGGGCAGATGCTCGTCTTTTTCATCATCACCGTGGCGGCGGCCGAGGTTGCCGTCGGCCTTGCCATTATCGTGGCCCTCTACCGCGCGCGGCAGACGACGCATGTGGAGGATATCACCGCCCTGAAATACTGACCTCTTACGCACCATGAGCATCCCCTTTCTCGTACTGGTCGTCCTCTTCGCCCCGCTGGTGAGCGCGGCGCTGATCGCGGCGTTT
>JBEBWR010000022.1:0-24062 GCA_040392045.1 Chthoniobacter flavus
TTCGTGCTACCGCACGGGCCGCTCCCGCGGCCTTTCCGATGACCCGCCGCAGTTCGCATTTCGCGTTTACTCTACCACCAGCGTGCTACTGGACTTTCTTTGCGCGGCTGGGCGGATCGCGGTCCTTCTCCAAACTTTGGAGGACGTTTTTGGGTGATCGCCACATTCAGGCGATCGGTTCAGAGACAATAAGGTATCTCTTGAAGACTCTTTTGTTTTTTGTTTACAATAATCAATGGAGCGTTAAGATGTCTTGTGGACGTATTCCACATTATGAAATCCCCTCATTCCCTCCTCAATCCGAAGGGTCCCCGGCCCTCTACTCCTCGTCTCAATAAACCCACCAACCGATTACCGGTGTGGCTGATGCTTTGCTCGTTCTCCTTCGCTGCGGCTTACAGCGCATTGGCCGACACGGAAATCAATGGTGTTGAGTTCAGCTACGTTTACGATGGCTCTGCCCTGCCGCTGAGCACGGATTGGCGGATGCCGCTCGGTAATGGCAGCGCTTCCTCCGATGGCAATACTTTCACCATAACGACTACAGCTTCGGAAAACAGGTATTACTTGATGACAGCGGATGATGAATCATCCTCTTGGGATGCTACTGTTTCCGACGGCTCTACGATTGAGTTTTGCTCGCGTATTATCAGTGAACATTCCTCCTCCACTGCGGGATCGGTCACACTAACCGTAAGCAATGGAAGTCGAAACTTCAGTTTCTCTCTCTGGAAAGATAAAGTGGGGATCAATGGAGATCCTGCCACTTTTCAAACGGTTGATACCACTCAAGAGAATGTTTTTCGGCTTCTGCTGAGTGGAACAGGGGCGACCGCGACCATGAGTGTTTACCTCAATGGACAAACCACCCCGATCATCTCCAATTACACTTCATTAAGTGCCAATGCCAATAACCGCATCTATTTTGGCGATCCATCCGGAGCGTTTGGAGGAGCCAGCCAGTGGCGGTATATTGCGTTTACGAATGAAGGGGCCTATGCTCCCGCTCCGGCTTATGAGGAAGTTGTCATCGGATACTGGGAGATCCCGGATCGGGTGCTCGTTGCCGTACTGATTGATGAGCAATACTACCTCGTCCAACGCAACACCGATGGAAGTTACTTCGTTCCCCGCGGCCGGAATATGCTTTTCTCCTCCGGGGTGACGATTACGAATACCGGGTTCCCTCTCAACCAGATTGTTAGTGATGAGACCGGTATCGGTGGCTTAATGCCGCCGGAGAACTTTCCAGCGACTGCTTTTGCGGCTCTCGGGTTTGTCTATGATATCGGCAGCGGCGAATGGCATCCGGTGGAAGAAAACCCGGACGAAGAACTGGCGATTCAAAAGGTTGACCTCACTGTCGCGGCGGAAACCCAAAACGACACCCTCAACCTCAACGAATTCCGCGCCACCTACGACTACAGCAAGTTTATCGCCAACTTCGGCTTTGGCAGTCCTTACTACCGGGGCGAAGCCAACGCCTCGATCGAACCCATTGCCGCCGGTTGGAGCCACGTCAACTCCGCGCAAACCTACCCGGAATCGATCCTCCCCGGCCAGAATGTCGCCTCCTTCCAGTTCTTCCATTACTATGAAGGCGGCAACCTTTTCACTTCTGCCCGCGCCATTCTCTCCGAGTACCCCGGCGCACAAGCCGTCCTCGATCAGAACTGGGACGTCGCCGCATCCGACGATGCCATGCTCGAAGCCCTCTCTCATCATATGGTCGGCTTCTGGATGGTCGCCGATGCTGCTGCGGAGAATAGCTACCGATGGGGGAGCTATAGTATGGTTGACGAGGAGGAGATCAGCTCGTACTCCAAGCTGGTATTCGCCCTCAAGCTCCTTGCCCACACCTCAAACCGCCAGCCGGATAAAATCCTCGTCTACTACGGCTACCCCGTCTTGAGCCTCTTCTGGGGCGGCAGCCACTGGCAGAACCGCGCCAGCGAAACCGACCTCAACAACTGGAAGAACGAGCCGCTCTTCTTCGTTCCTGAAATCCGCAACAGCCGCCTCTACTTTGACGGCAACAGCGGCTACGTCAAAAGCCCGCTCCCCATCTCCGAAACCCTTTATCAAAAAGACGGCAACGGCAACTACCTCCTCATCAACGGCAAGCGCCAGTTCCGCACCGACGTATTCAGCGAAACCCTCTTCGGCATTCAGAACACCTGGCTGGACGTCCCCAACGACCTCCTGCCCAATGATCAGCGTTCCGGGCAGCCGTATACCCACGATGTAAAATGGGCCGTCACCAATCCCTACTACATGCTCACCAAGTGGCAACTCGTCCAGATTGCCAATATGAACATGAACGGACACGGCTACGACATCACCCGCTACCGCGATCTCCCCAACAAACCCATCGCCATCCAATCCCTCCTCACCGAACCGTGGACCTACGGCGGCAACCAGCGTTATCGTCGCTGGATCAGCGAAGAGCAGATCAAGTTCATCCTCATGGCCCCCCTCATGATGGGCTTCGCGGGAGTGGAGCTTTGGGAAGGCGGCTGGCTGGCGGAACGCTTCTACAACCCGGATTACCCGGGACGGAGCTGGGGTGCCAACCTTCCGCTCGTCTATAAAGGCACGCCGCAATACCCGCACTGGTCGTATGAAGGCTCTCCGCAATTCACTGTGCCCGGCTTTGATGAGAATACCCCCATGAGCGAGAACTTCAGCCGCTTTAAATGGGCCACCAAAGCTGTCTCTGAAATGCGGAAAGTCTATAGCTACTATACCAAGGACGAAACCCTTCGCTTCCTCCACTTCACTCGCCACGGCACCGCCGTCGCCGATCGCGAAATGATCCTTATGGGCCTCTATCAGGGGACGAATATGCACATTCTGGCGTGGTATCCCTACCATGATCCTGAAGACACCACCGAGGTGACGATCACTGTGAATGGCGAGACGTATCCCTTAACCGTTGAAGGAAGGAAGGTGGGGCTTTACCACCTCACCATCTCCGGAAATCCGGCTCCCCACGAGATTACCGCGGAGTATATGACCATTGACGGCACGCCAACAATGGTAACGGGCGATCTGGAGCAACATCTTCCCAGCCAGCCATAGCCCTTCCTGCCAGGAACAATTTCGGGCTTGAGTCATTGGATGGCTCAAGCCCGATTCGCTTTACCGGTTTCGAATTCCGGAAGGAAGCCGCTCTATCCTTTTACCCCGCCGAGCCGGATTCCCGACACGAAGTACCTCTGCCCCAGAAGAAAGAGAACGATCAAAGGCAGAATGGAGATCAGACTTGAAGCCATGAGCAATGGCCAGTTTGCGCTATTGAGATCGACAAAGTTCAATAATCCTAATGTCAGCGGCTTCAGTTCATCGCTATTTACCTTAACCAGAGGCCCCAGCAGGCTCTGCCAGTTCGCGAGGAAACAGAAGATGGCAAGTGTCGCCAATGCCGTCTTGGACAGCGGAAGGATCACGTGCCAGAAGATCCGGAAGGGGCCGCATCCGTCAATGCCGGCCGCCTCCTCAAGGTCCTTCGGTATCCCCATGAAGAACTGGCGGAGCATAAAAGTCCCATAGGCGCTGAACATTCCGGGCATGATCAGCGCGAAGTAGGTGTCGATCAATCCCATCCAGCTCAACAGGATAAAAGTCGGAATAAGCGTTACCGTGACGGGTACCATCAGGGTACCCAGATAACAGAAGAAGAGTTTGTCCCGTCCTCCAAAGCTGAACCGGCTGAATGCGTAGGCGGACATGGAACAGGTGATCAACTGTCCGATGGTAACCACTCCCGAAATCAGTACGCTGTTGAAAAAGTACCGGCCAAATGGCACTTCCCGAAATACTTCAATGAAGTTCTCCCAATGCCAACGCTCCGGGAAAAGGTTTTTCAGGATATCCCGCCCTTCCGGAAAGATACTGGAACGCGCCCCTTCCTCCGCCAGAAGGATGGGATCGATCGTCTTCACAGACGTGCCGACCATCCAGAGAAGAGGGTAAATCATGCTGATACCGAGAAGCAGCAGAAGCAGCCAGATCGTGGTGCGCTTGGAAATTTCCAGCGTGCGCGTTCTGACATCGCGGATATCAGCGATACGTCTTTCTTTATACATTGTCAGACCTGATTAGTAGTGAACCCGGTTGGCTCCGGTCTTCCAGTTCAGCCATGTGAACGCCATCACCATGAGGAAGAGCAGCCAACTGGCCGCAGAAGCTCTTCCCATGTAGAAGAACTGGAACCCCGTTTCGTAAATGTAATAGCTAAGCGTCGTGGAAGCACCGGCGGGACCACCCCGTGTCATGACGTAAGCGGCATCAAAGCCGCCCTGAAATCCCGAGATGATCCCCATGATCAGGATAAAAAAAGTGGTCGGCGAAACCATCGGCCATGTGATCTTCCAGAACTGAAGCCATGGCGGAGCGCCGTCCACCTCTGCGGCTTCATAGAGTTCCGGGTTGATATTCTGAAGCGCCGCCAGATAGAGGACGACATTCATCCCCCCGACGCTTCCCCAGAAGTTCATCAGCATGAGAGCGGGCTTGACCCAGAAGGTCGACTCCAGCCATCGGGGACCGTCAAGACCGAGGTACCAGAGCACGCTATTGATCAGGCCATAGTCCGGCTGGAAAATCCACTTCCATAGAAGGTAGACGCCGACGCCACCGACGATGGATGGAATAAAATAGAGCAACCGGAACAGATTCCGCCCGAGCAGCCGACGATTCAGAAGACAAGCCAGAAACAACGATCCGAAGATCGCGAAGGGCAGTCCGATCATCAGAAAGAGCGTATTATAAATATAATACCAGAACCGGGGATTCACGGCTTCCAGGCTCCCGCTCTCGTTGATCCTCCAGCCGATCAGATCGACGAAGTTCTGGAGCCCGACAAACTTCGGGGGGCTGAACAGATCCCACGAATAGAACGCCAGAACCAACGAAGCGACGATGGGCAGCAGGGTGAACGCGAGGAATCCGAGAAGATTCGGACCGAGGAATACGAGGGCTATCCAGGATTTGACTTTCATTGGGGACGCGGCCCGGTATGAAGGGAAAGAATACGGTTGATATGGGATTCGGCTTGCTCGAGCGCTTTCGCCGGCGGGATTTTTCCAAGGAGCGCCTGATCCCGCCAGTAGACCCACTCCGCCTCGATCTCCTGATAGCACGCGATTCGCTCCAGCGGCTGCATATAGGGTAGCATCTTCAAAAGCTCACTAAGATGACGGGGCGAGCCTTGATGAGCGCTGAGGTACTCTTCGTGAAGCGAAGGAGAGACCGGGACCGTTCGTTGAACAATCTGCTTCTGGAATCCGGCGTTCGTGAGCTTTTTGACCAGTTGCCACGCCAGATCCGGTTTCCGGGTGGATCGCACAATGCTGTATCCCGAGCTGGATGCCCAGGCGGCCCGTTTTCCACCGGGCCCGATTGGGATCGCCACGACGTCCCATGAGAAAAGTGCCCGATTTTTCACTTCGGGAATATCCCAACTTGCGATCTCCATCATGGCGACCTGTCCGTTCAGAAATCCTGTCAATCGATCAAGGGATTCCAGTTCACCACCCTTCTGGAGAATCCGCTCTGAAACGAGCTGCGTGGTGAGTTCAAGCCATTCCCTCCCCTCCGCGGTGTTCAATGCAAAGCGCTGATGATCCGGCGTTAAAAGCGTCAGGCCGAAGTATCGGTAATCAATCTCTTTCATCCCCAGCCCGGCTACTTTGATCCTGCGATGATCCTTGTTGAACTGCGTCAGTTTCCGGCCCGCCGCAATCATCTCCTCTACTGTCCAGTCGGAGTGGGGATAAGGCATACCAGCCGCGTCGAAGAGATCTTTATTATAAGCGATCACAAGAGTCTCGACCCCGTAAGGTATGCCATAGATCCCCTGCCCCTGCCGATACCACCCGACGACCTCTGACTGGTAGCGCGAGAGATCAAAGCCGCTGTCGCTTTCGATCATGGGCATAAGATCCAGCAGGGCGCCTCTTCCTGCAAAGATCCCAAACCCCTGCCCCATCCACATGACATCCACTTGAGCGCGCCCCGCCAGCATGGTAAGCGACTTTACATAATAGTCCTTCCCGGGCGTGTTCACGATTTGCACGGTTATGCCCGGATTCTCAGCTTCAAATTCTTTAACGGCTGCGGCTACTGCCGTTCTGGTCGTGTTTCCGGTCGTCAGAAGCACGAGGTCCGCCGGGGCTTTGCCGCAGCCGGTGAGAATCACCACGATTGCGATGAGCAAGGCGATGTGTCCCCAAAGATGGCGCGGGAGCATAAACTTACAGAGGGGCAATCGCTGATCCATAAAACGTACGCTTCCCTCCGGGCCATGTTACTTCCAGACCAAGGAGGAACATGCCTCCGTTGGCCGCCTGACTATCCTGCGGAACTGATGCGGTTAATACTGCCATGTAAAAACTACCGGTACCGGAAGGCAGCACCTCTCCTTCTTCCGTAAAGTAAAAGGTCGCGCTCGCGCCATCGGCCAGCGGAGTCACTCCAACGCTGAAGACGTGGTCCGTGACCTGCCCCAGAGAAATATCCGTGGCGGAGGAACGGCTGGCGTTTAATCCCACAGAAGCCAGCCCCAGCAACGACACCAGAACAAATGCGACCAACCCCAAGGCCAGTGTCACCTCGACAAGACTGAAGCCGGATCGATTCGCGCGGAGCAGGTTGAAAGGGATCTTCATGGACGTTCGATGATCGGAAGACCTGTGCTGGTGTTGATGACAATGCGATAGTAGTTCTCAGGCCGCAACGGCGCACTGAGGTGGAGGACCGGGTTGTTGTCCGCCAGCACTCTGCCGTCCGGCAAAAACGCCTGAAATTTGAAGTCCGCGGCCGTGAGAGCTACCCCTCTGAATTTGATTTCAGGAAGACCATATACTAATGACTGTGCGTCTAGATTACTCTTCTCCTCATCAATTTCGATCTCTCCCGGAAGGATCTCCCACCGGGTTACCTGCTGCCACTTTGCCTGGCTTGCAGACCATTCGTAGATGCTCATCAGACGCATCATCCCGGTGTCCTCTTTTGCAATCACCAGCAAGGCAATGGAGTTCGCAGCGCGGGCAGTCAGGCGCGCCTGTTGGACCATATCGACCGCGAGGTTTCCGCCCTGATTCAGCCTCGAAGCGCTCCCCATGGAGGTCACCCCCACGGAGGTAAACGCTATCAGCATGGTAATGATCGCAATGACGACCAGCAGCTCAATGATGGTAAATCCGCTCTGACGTTTCATTGCCCTACCTGTTGTTGATACCGGACTTCCATCTCTCCGCTTGCCGTCCGCTCGAAGAGGGTGAGCGTTCGGGACTCAGCGAGTACGTTGATCTTGCCGCTGGCACTTTGCCGGACGCTTTGGCCGATGGAGTAGACCTGAAAGCTGCTGCTGCGGGTGGCAACCAGACCGATGAAGTCGCCGAAGGTGGCCTCCGAGGCTTCTCCTTCGTCGGCAATGCCTTGGATTTCCGCGACCGCCCCGGGCATTACCAACGCTCCGGTTGTCCCATAAACATCCTCTCCGTAGCGGTAGCCGTAAGTGGGTACGAGCGCTTGCTTTCGGATATTTTCCGCAAGCGTCTCGGCCTTCGTGGTCGAGATGACGCCCCCGGTCGGGTCCGGGCTGCCCTGAAGAACAGCCAGAAGCGGGAGAGGCCGGAGCGTCCCGGCGACGTCATCCGGATCAGCGAAGGGATAGATGGCAGCATTTAAATTCACGCGCCCTCCGAGAAGCCCTTCCTCAGGACGAACCACCGCGTTGACCGTTGCCAGCGGAGGAGTAAACAGCTCGCACAACGCCCAGTCGGGAAGCATCGACGCCGCATTTCCATGAGGCTGGAAGCGAAGCGTTCTCCAAGGCACGCCGACGGCAGCCGCCCCGCTGCTTCCGCTATGAATATGCCCCAGCTCTCCGAGCGAGCGAATCGTGTGTCCGGGCCCCGGTGTGCCGAGGTGGACGCTGACGGGGTCGATGGCGCTGCCGCCGACTTCAGAGGTATCCTGAGGCGGTACAATGGAGCTATCGGCGGTTCCGAGCGACGGCGCGCTGCCGAAAGTGTTGGCTCCCTGCACCCAATTTGCCGCCGATTTGTTCACAAAGGGGTCCCGCACTGCGACGGAGGTGATGGCGCTCATCCCAACGGCCAGGGGATCGGGAACATACTGCGCATAACCGGTATTGCTCAAGGGGGCAATATCGAGGCGGACCCGGGGAGATCCGCGGCTGATCGCCGTCCGCAGGAACAATAGACTTGGATATGAGGCTGTTTGGATGGCAATGGGGACAGCTATGATCCGATATCCGCCCGGCGGCAGCTCATCGCCGCCGATAATCATGCTACTGGTGATGGGTACGTCGCTGGAGGTGTAGTTATTACCCGGGAAAGTGAAATCCCGATAGTAAAGGTAAAGTCCCTTCAGATTGACGGGGTCAGTGGCGCTGGGCGGGAGATAAACTTCGACATATAGGAATCCCTGATAGGCGGCTGGCGTCCCTGTCTTGGCCGGGCCCAGCTCAACTCCCATTTCGGTAATGATCGGGTGCCGCGTGGAGGCCATGTATTCAAAGCCTCCGACGAGATCCGTAATCGTTCCGTCCGCCGCCATCTGGGGGCGTAGCGGCTCGATATAGGCGCGGTTTGACTCAGCGCTTCTGACGTATTCAATAATACTTAACACCAGCTGCTTTGCGCCCGGATCGCCATACTTCTGTTGGAAACTGCTTCCGGGCAGGACTGGCCAATCCCCTCGTGTCAGATAGTCATAGATTTTCTTATAGAGCACCGCTACTTTGTCTTTATCGAGCCGGGAAAGCTCTCCGGGATCGTCGTTATCTGCTGTGGTAATGTTGAAGAACGCATCGCTGCCCCCCGCCAGAGCGGCTTTGGTGGTGAGGACGATCTTCGGTTCGTTAAAGGGATTCAACGCGGGCGAACTGTTATAGTGCGTGAAGGCAAAGCGCTGTCTGGACGGTAACTCAGGGAAACTCGCTATCCCGCCGACAGCGCTGACCGATTGAGGGGAGTTGAAGAACCCGTTCGCCTGCCGAAACAGCGTAATGGCATTGGCTTCCGAAGGGGCAATCCCGCTGATCGCAGTCAGATCGATTCTGGATGGATTTCCTATCTCCGGACTCGACGACTTCATATGGGCCGTATTCCAGTTAATCCGCGCGGAGGCATCGTCGGTCCAAAAGGCGTATCTTCCGATGACAGGGTTATCGGGGTCATAAGTCGGGATGGACTGACTGAATGTCCGATCCTGATGAAGGTAGACCCACCGCAGGCGAAATTCGGTAAGGGACGCGAGTGGCTCTCCTGTAATGGTACCCTGCGGAGACGTGAGTTCGGCGATATTGAGATTCACCCCTTCGTCGTCATCAAGCCCGGTGGCATCGCCGGATGAGAGATCGATCTCTTCGGGGTCCTCTGCGGTATCGGTGATCCGACGACTGATGATCTTCCCGGGCATGGAAGTCCAGTAGTGGCTGGCTGGCGTGGCTCCGCGCACTCTCGCCATCGCGATATTGGTAGCCATCTGCGCCATGCGGTCCGCTTCCGTCGAGACGATGTATTGATGAGACGCGCTCATGTCGAGCCGGGCCGTAATGAGAAATCCGACGACCAATATGCTCATCAATACAATGAGGATCAGGCAGATAAGCAGCGCCGAGGCCGTCTGCCTATTGGCGTTCAGCCGTCGGGTGTTGAATCCCGCAGTGTCTCCGGAAAAGAAGTTAATGCCTTGCATCGAAACTGACGTTGATCGTTACCTTGGCCATATGCTGGAGCGTCTCAGGGTCCAGTTCCTCCAGATAAGCTTTTACTCCGGAGAATTCCCCGGCGTCCGGGAGCGTCGCCTGACCGGATTTGAGGCGTTGCGTCAAGTGCTCATCCATGACCACGAGCGTCAATTCCACTCTGGCAGGCAGCGCGTTCTGACTGCGCGAATTCCACTGGTCCGAGGCTGCGCCCGCATCATCATACGCCTGAATCCAACACCCCGACACGCCTTGAAGGAATAGACCTTGGTAGTTACTCGAAGCAGTCCCCGGGGAGGCAGCCACGAGATCTTCGGGTGGCGCCGCTTTCCCATCCGGACACTCGATCAGGCCACGGTATAGGGTGTTCCCCGAAACCCAATAGCCCACCTGAGCCATATCCCCTCCCCCCGCGGGCGAGGTTCTCGGAATGGTAAAATAGAGCCCCCCTCCGGGAATGGCGGCTCCTGCGCCCGGCTGCTCGATCCGGAGATAAGGGCCGTTCGTCTGATGAGGGTCCAGCGGAAAGATGACCTGTTGCAGTTCACGCCGGAGGAATTCCAGTGCTGACCGTGCTTTCTCGCGGGTCTGGCTCCTGCTTTCATTCAGGCTCCAGAGGCTGGCCATCTGCGAGCAGATGCTAACAAGGACGACGCTGAGACTGATGAATACGCCGATGGCGACCATCAGCTCCACTAGCGAAAAGGCACGTGCGCCAGAAAGTCGGGGGGGAGGATTCATGTCGCGAGGGGGAAGCTACGGAAGCAGCAGCCGGGTCGCCGCAATATGGGTATTCCGGGGATGGGTCGCCGTGGTAATATAATAAATCACCAGCAGGCTGCCATCCTCCATTTGCCGAACCGAAGGATAACCGGTATCCCCGGGATATCCCTGAGCATCGGCCCGAAGAATCAGCGGATTCGCAGCGTCCCAGGTCTTTCCATGATCGCTGCTCACGACAGCCCGTACACCCATAGGAGGCCGGCGATAGCCGTAAACACAGAAGAGACGCCCGTCCTTCAAGGGCGTCAACGCCGCAGGGAATCCCCACATCGGAGTCTTCTCCGGCTCCGACCAGGTTGCTCCCCCATCCGTTGAGCGGGCTTGATAGAGATAGGCAGCCTCTCCCGGCTCTCCGCCCGGCAAGGCATTGCGGATCATCGCGACGAGGCTGCCGTCTGCCGCTTCCGTGATCGCTGCTTCGCCCAGCGAAAGAGAGGGATCTTTGATGCCCTGCTCCCACATCGGCACACACACCCACGACTGCCCGTCGTCCTCAGAGCGCAACAGATACGGTTCCCACATAGCCATACGGTCCTTTGGCGAAGGCTGGCGGGTCCCGAAGACGGCCACCAGACGGACTCCGGTAGAGGTCACCAGTTCACTTGCCGAGGGGGAGTAGGACATGATCCCCCGGCACCCTTCCGGCAATGGGATTTTCTTCTTCTGCCATGTCTTGCCTCCATCCACGGAGGTACGACTCTCTGCGCCTCCGAGATAATGCACCGCTCCGGCCTGATCGGTCTTGGCGCTTTGATAGAGCACCTTCCCCTCCGCTTCCAGTCGCGCCCGCTCTGACGCCGGTACGGTGAGCCACCCTTCCGCCGAGGCGGTAACGATCCGGCCGTCCCGATTAATGCGCTGTTTGTCCACCAAAGTCTGATCCGTTTCCACCCATGTCTTCCCTCCATCTTTCGTGACAAATGAATAGCGACGCCCGCCCTCCCCTTTCACGACATGACTGTGGACCGTCCGTCCATCGAAATGCACCCCATAGGAGCCATCCTCCAGCGCGATTAATGTCGGAAAGCAGGCGTAGACGCCGTCTTTCTGAAAAATCACGGTATTCTCGGCATTTTCCACTGTAGAGACTTTCCCGGCGCTTCCCGCGGCGAGTCCGTTGATCACGGTGCCCCCGCCGAGGGTAACGGTAAAGCTGCGCTTCGCCATAACGAAGTCTCCTTTCGCCGGGCGATTCGTCGCTCCCACCTCCAACACATAATGACCGGGAGGCCATTTACTGACATCCATCCGGTAGGAGAAAAGACCAAGGTCAGCGGCTTTATCCAGCCGCCCGTTATCGAGCAACTGACGCTCATTCCCCTTCAGGGCCCCCGGCTCAAAGACATAGAACATTCCCTCTTTTTCCAGCAGCTGCGGCGCGAGATCGACATCCGGAGGAAAGCTGTTCACCCGGATGAAATAGCAGCCCACTCCGACATCTTCCCCCTCGGCTCCGATCACGATATCCAGTATTCCCTCTTCGGGAGCCTGCATCTCTACCTTGGTAAACTTGATTCGGGCGGCTTCGGCGGAAGGGAGTGAAACTGCGACGAGGAAACATCCAAGAACGGCGAGAGGACGAGCGGCGCTGATGCTCCTAAGAAAAACCGGGGGCTTGTTCATCAGGGATAGCAATAGCCTTCGGATTGCACGATTGTAAACAAAAAACTGTAGGCAATGACGACTTTCTGGGGCCTTATAAGCAGAGATCTTCTCTACTAAAGGGGTTTTCTTCCAGCGTTTCATAGAAAACTGGCTTCCCGGGGCCCTGAAAATCCCCAAAACGAACACTTCTATGCCTGAAATAGTTTTTTGTTTACAAAACAAAGAAATACCCCTAGCCTTGCAGCCAGCAAACTTACTTCCAGAATGAATCACCTCCCCAAATTTCCGCCGCGCCTTGAAGTCCGAAAGCTCTACTCTTCAGTCCGCTTCAGCAAGATCGTGTTTGCCGGGGTCTGCTGCTTTCTGGCGGCCCAGCATTCCGTGCGTTCTGAGATCATCAATGACGTTGATTTCACCTATATCTATAGGGGAACGGCTGCCCCTTCGAACCCGCCGTGGACGACGCCGCTTGCCAATGGAAGCGGAACCTCCGATGGAACGGTCTTTACGATTCAAACGACGGCGGCGGAGAACCGTTACTACCTGATGGCCGCCGGCGAAAACAGCCCTTGGGACGCCATGGAGACGAATGGCTCCACGGTGGAGTTCAGTACACGGATTGTCTCGCAAGCCGCAGGGGCGACGACCGGAGCGGTCAATCTGACGATCACCAATGGCAGCCGAAACTTCAGCTTTATTCTCGGGAGCGACGGGGTCGGCATCAATGGGGACAACCACTACGCCCTCGATACCAGCGCTTTCCATACCTATCGACTCACCCTGAGTGGCAGCGGCACCACGGCCACGATGAGCGTCTACCTCGACGGCGGCCTTACCCCCATCATTTCCTCCTACGTCTCCACCGCGGGCAATACCGCCAATCGCCTCTACTTCGGCGATCCCAGCGGCACCTACGGTGGGATCACGGAGTGGGAATACATCGCGTTCACCAATCAGGGAGCCTTTGCTCCCATCCCCGAACCCGGAACGGTGGCTCTCATGGGAATGGGTGTCCTGGGACTGATTTATCGACACCGCAAACTTCACAAGAAATAAGCTGATGGCTGATACCTCTCCTTTCCCCGGGGCGCCGACGCCATGAACCGATCTGTCAAACCCGCCGCATTCCCTCTCCTTCGCCCGACCTCGCTTCGGGTGAATGTGGCGGACTTTCTCCGTACCGTTCTTCTGAATCGTGGCTTTCAACCCGGGGAAGAACTGACAGACTCGGCGCTGGCCGCAAAGTTCGGGGTATCGCGCGGCCCCATTAGAGAGGCATTGATCATCCTCGCCGAAGAAGGCCTGGTGGAGCACCGCCACTATCGTGGCTTCCGTGTTCCCATCCTTAATGCGGCGGATCTGTTGCAAGTCAATGAAGCGCGCTCCCCGCTGGAAATCCTCGCTCTGGAGCAGGCCCGCGCGCGCAAGCCTTCCCCGCAGGAGATCAACCTCCTTGTCAACCTGAAGCAGGCTCTCATTGAGGCTCATGCGCGCAGTACGGACGATCTGTCCCTTACTGCGTACCCCGACTACGCCTTTCACTATAAGGTATGGGAGTTGAGCGGCAACCCGTGGTTGGTGGCGGGGTTGAAGAGGATCTGCTCGGTGCGGTTCCTTTATGTCTCCGCGCGATCGCTGGGATTTGTGACCTCTGATCAACTGGAGATGGATCGGAAGCATCAGCAGTATATCGATTACATCACGGATCGCTGCTCCCATACTGCGGAAGAATGCGTGGCCCGGCATTTGAAGCTGGATCGCAGTGAATCGGTGCAAGCCGATGTCAGCTTTGGCGAAAGCTCACGCTGATTCCCTTTTCGATTCCTGATACGACTGAAGGTGCCGGGCGACACACTCCTCGGCGGAGATATCCAGCTCTCCCGACAGATAGTCGATATACTGCTGATGCAGCGCTTCAATGGCAGCGAAGTCCTGCGGTGCGAAGCCGAGTTCCTTTGCGGAAACGCAGAGAAAACGCCCGAGGCAGATCCGCTTCAGCCCGGCCACGAGCCATGGATTTCCGCTAAGCTGCCATACGTAAGAGTGAAACTCATAATCGGGCTGCGCCGTCATATGTCTCCCTTCCGGGCTGTCAGTGTAAGCTTTCAGCAGAGCGTCTTTCAACTTGTGAAGAGCGCTGATATCCTTCGGTGTGGTACGGGGGCGGGCCAGACGAAGCGCCTGCGCTTCGAGAGGCAGTCTCGCTTCGTTAATCTGCAAAATATCGTTTGCCGTCAATCGGGGAACCCGAAAGCCCCGGTAGTGCAGGTGCTCGATGACTCCCTCCTCGGCGAGAATGATCAATGCTTCCCGGATGGGCCCTCTCGAAACGCCAAATTCTTTTGCCAACGCCGAATCCGCCAGCTCTTCTCCCGGCTCAAATCGCCGCTGGAGGAGAGCCGAACGCAACAGGTCCGCCACGTTGACCCGCAGAGATGCGGGGCGCAAACGGGGAAAAGCAGGTTCAGGATCACGATCAGCCATACTGCTTCATTAAGCACTTGAAAGCGGAATTGGCAACCTCATGGAAAAACATTTTTTGTTTACAAAATACAATTTCTTCCCTAAGACGGGATTCGCACCGCTTTCTATGCCCGTCGTGCGGCATCGCATTTTCTCCCGGTGCTTGAAGTCACCGGACGGTGACTGGAGAGACATTATTTTATGAGTATTCATTCTTCTACGGTTCAATTCGGGCTTTGCATGATGTATCCGGCTCCCGGAATCATTGAACGCATCGGCAAGGATTGGGACTGGGTCTGGCTGGACGGGCAGCACGGGCAACTCGGGGGGTATGACACCATGCTTTCCATGGTACGCGCCTGTGATCTGGTCGGGCGACCCGCATTTGTCAGGGTGCCTGATCATGAAAAAGGAGGCATAGCCCTTGCCGCCGACATGGGCGCGAAGGCGGTGATCGTTCCGCAGGTGGATACGGTGGAGCAGGCGGAAGCGCTGGTACGAGCGCTGAAGTTTCCCCCGCTGGGCAATCGCTCCTTTGGAGGCCGACGCCCGATCGATCTGCACGGACGCGGCTATTATCGCTCCAAGGATGTCTGGCTGGTCTGTCAGATTGAATCGCCCGAGGCGCTGGAGAACGCCGACGCCATCGCAGCGCTTCCCGGCGTGGACGCTCTTTTTCTGGGGCCGGATGACCTGATGCTGAGATGGGGCGTGCCGCTGGAGAACAGTTCAGACATGATCAGGCTGGAGGCCGCCATTGAGAAGGTCGCGACGGTTTGCCAACGTCACGGAAAGGCCAGCATCTGCGTTGCTGCGGGAGCCGAGGCAACCCGGCTGGCTTTCCTCCACGGGGTCCGTTACCTCGTGGGCGGCGGAGACGCGATGTTCCTTGCTCATGGTTCACAATTCTTCCGTCAGGCGATTGCGCAGGCTCAGGAGACGGCAAAGCGGCCCGCCCCTTCTGCTGCAAACACGGCAACGGCTCATGCTTATTAACGAATCAATGACCTCCACGGACCCCAACTCCCCCGCTCTTCTTCCCCTTGGAACCGAATGGCAGGACGAAACCGCGATCTCAAAGGGTAAAGAGCCGCCCAGAGCCACTTCAGTGCCTTACGAAAGTGTCCGACAGGCGCTTGACGGTCGCCGCGCCGCCTCTCCGTTCGTGGTCTCGCTCAATGGTCCGTGGAAATTCCATTGGGTCAATCATCCGAAGTACCGGGTGATCGACTTCCATCAGCCGGACTACGATGACGCCCTCTGGCCGGCAATCCGGGTCCCCTCGAACTGGCAGACCGAAGGCTACGACATCCCGCTCTATACCAATCATGTCTACCCCTTTGCCATCCGTCCGCCGTTCGTGATGGACGATCCGCCGGAGCACTATACCAACTTTGCCGACCGCAATCCCGTAGGAGCCTACCGAAAGCGATTCACGGCTCCCGAAAGCTGGAAGGGAAGAGAGATCCATCTGGTTTTCCACGGCGTCGACTCCTTTTTCTATCTCTGGATCAACGGGCACTACGTCGGATTCAGCAAAGACAGCCGTACCCCCGCCGCCTTCCGAATCGACGCTCTCCTGCAACCGGGAGAAAACCTGATCGCCGTCGAGGTCTATCGCTACAGCGATGCAAGCTATCTGGAAGATCAGGATTTCTGGCGTCTCAGCGGCATCTTCCGGGACGTGGAGCTTGTAGCCTATGCGCCGGTCCATATACGGGATTTTTTTGTAAAGGCGGACTTGAGCGATGATTTTGGCGCGGGGCTCCTCCGGGTTGAAGCCGAGCTATCGGTGGAGACTTCCGGTTACCGCCTTCAGGCGGAGCTCTACGATTCCTCACGTAATCGCGTTGCGACAGCGGACGCTCATGTTGCATCGCGTCACTCCATATTGCCAGCGGCTGTTCCTGCGCCAGCGCTCTGGAGCGCGGAGACACCTTCGCTCTATACGCTGGTTCTCGCGCTCTACGATGAAGCGGGGGAGCTTGTGGACTGCGTTTCCGCGCGGACCGGTTTCCGACGGATCGAGATCCGGGACGGCGTATTCCTCATCAATGGAAAGCCGGTAAAGCTCAAAGGGGTGAACCGGCATGAACACGAGTACCGCACGGGCCATACCGTTACCCGCGAGGGGATGCTTCAGGACATCGTTCTCATGAAGCAGTGCAACGTCAATCATGTACGCACTTCGCACTACCCGAATGTCTCCGAGTGGTATGACCTCTGCGACGAGTACGGATTCTACGTCGTCGACGAAGCGAATATTGAAAGCCACGGCTGCGGTTACAAAGAGAAATCGCTTTCACGGTTTCCTTCATGGCGCGAGGCGCATGTCGCCCGTGCGGAAGCCATGGTGCGTCGGGACAGGAACCACCCCTGCATCGTCATCTGGTCGTTGGGGAATGAGGCAGGGCCGGGCGAAAATCTCCGGGCGGCGGCCGGAGCGGTTCGCGCGATAGATTCGAGGCCGATCCACTACGAACGCTGCAATGAGATCGCGGATATCGAGAGCATTATGTATCCCACGGTGCTCAACGTTCAGAATCTCGCCCGCTCCCTCCGAAGCAAACCGTTCTACCTCTGCGAATATGGCCACGCGATGGGCAACTCGCTTGGGAATCTTGCGGACTACTGGAAGCACATCGATCTGAGCCCTTATATGATGGGAGCCTGTCTCTGGGAGTGGATGGATCATGCGCTACCCGCTCTCGATATATCGGGGCCGACGCCGCTGGAATACCCGGCCTATGGTGGAGACTTTGGAGACGAGCCGAACGATGGCCCCTACATTGCTGACGGACTGATTTTCTACGATCGCAGCCCGAAGCCTGC
Organism: Chthoniobacter flavus; assembly: GCA_040392045.1. Taxonomy (GTDB): domain Bacteria; phylum Verrucomicrobiota; class Verrucomicrobiia; order Chthoniobacterales; family Chthoniobacteraceae; genus DATMFV01. Next base: position 17,426 of record JBEBWR010000022.1, read on the forward strand.
TTACTTTGAACTCAAGAAGGTCTACCAGAATATCCGCTTTCATTGGGACCCGTTGCGCCCCTCGGCGGTCGTGGTTCAGAACCGGTTTGATTTCTCCGATCTCTCAGGTCTTCGGATCTGTTGGGAACTCCGGGGGGAAGAGGGAGTTGTCGCAAAGGGAGCATGGGACAAGCTTGATCTTCCACCCGGAGAAAGCCTCTCGCTCGACTGGTCGTGCGACCCGGCGCTTCTGGCGAATGTCCGGGATCTCCGCCTTTATCTCTCTGCCGTTCTGAAGGAGGACGCCGTTTGGGCGGATGCAGGCTACGAGATCGCGTGGGAGACGCTCTCGGTGGTTCACCGCTTTCCCGTGACGCATCCGCTGGATCATCCTGTCTCATCCCCTCTGATCCCCGCAGAGGGAGCTGCGGTGGAAGCATTGGAGGATCGCTGGGTGGCGAAGAACGGTACGGTGTCGTTTGAATGGAAAAAGACCGAAGGCGAGACGGCTCTGTGGAGCACCGACCGGAACGCTGCCATTTCCCTGGGTCCACGACTTTCGGTCTTTCGGGCACCCGCTGATAATGACAAATGGGCGGCCACCGGCTGGTGGGCTCATGGACTTCATCGGCTTGATCCGCATACGCTCCGCTCGGAATACCGGTGCGATGAACCGGGGGGAAACTCCTTTCACAGCGTCGTGGACTGGAAGGCCACGGAAGGAGCCGTTGCGGAAAAGTTCCCCGCCGGGACAATCCGCCTGCTTCCGCAACCGCTTCCCGAAGATGCGGCCTCATTCCGCGTCGAGTCGCTCTACCGATTGGGCGAGGCTGGCTCCATGGAAGTCTGTGTCTCCATCACTCCTCGGCAGGCTTCGGGTCTTAGCCTACCGAGAATCGGGTTGGAGTGGCTCTTTCCCGCCGATTTCCGCAAGGTGATCTACTACGGCCGCGGCCCTTACGAGAACTATGTTGATCGCCGAAGCGGCGCGGGAATCGGACGCTATGAAAGCTCCGTCGAGGCGTTCCTGACGCCTTACGCCAAACCGGTCGATTGCGGCAACCGGACAGAAGTTCACTGGGTCGAGCTTTGGGGAGAGAAGAGCGGCATTCGGATCGATACCATCGAAACACCCTTTATCTTCTCCGCGCTCCCTCACCGGCAGATGGAGCTGCTCAACGCGCGCCATCAATATCAGCTACCGGCTTCAACGGCGACCGTTCTTCACATCGATGCACGCCACAATGGACTGGGCGGCAATAGCTGTGGCCCGATCCCTCTGGAGCGGGATCAGGTGCGGATGACACCGGTGAAGCTCTGGCTGCTGCTGACCCCGCTATCGCGCTGATTCAAAAGAAACACCGGGGTCGCGGCGCTCGTCGGCTTACGATCCCGGTGTTTCGTTGCGGCTCTGGCCATAGTAGGCCGACGGACCGTGCTTCCTCAGGAAATGCTTCTCGAGCAGGTGTTCCGGAATCTGGGGTTGCGCGGGCTCCAGCGCCAGAGCTTTGAGGCTCATCTCGGCAATCACCTCCAGCGCCAGAGCCGTTTCCACTGCCTGGGAGCCGCTCGCCCCCCATACGAAGGGCCCATGATGGCATACCAGAACTCCCGGGACTTCATCTGCGTTGAGTTTTCGAAAACGCTCTACAATCACATTTCCCGTCTCCCACTCGTAGCCGGACCGCACCTCCTCGGGAGTCATCGGGCGCGTGATCGGCACTTCCCCTCTAAAGTAATCGGCGTGGGTGGTTCCCAGACACGGGATCGCGCGTCCGGCTTGCGCAAATGCGACAGCATTTCGGGAATGCGTATGGACGACAGCGCGAATGGAGGCAAAAGCCAGAAAAAGGCGACGGTGGGTTTCCGTATCGGAAGAAGGCCGATAGGCTCCCTCCACCGTCTTCCCGTCCATGTCGACGATCACCATATCCTCCGGGACAAGGTGAGCATAATCCACGCCGCTGGGCTTGATCGCGAAAACGCCCTCCGCCCGGTCCAGGCAACTGACGTTCCCGAAGGTCAGGTCCACGAGCCCGAGGCGTGTAAGGGCACGATTCGCCTCACAGCACTCTTCTCTTAATTGACGGTATCTCATAACGCTTAGTAACCGAGGCTCCCCATGAAGTGATAGTAAACCTCATTGCTCCTCAGATCCTGCCGGAAGCGGCTCAGTGATAAGCCTTCCCCGATCTCCACCATTTCGATTCCCGCCATCGTCGCAAAATCCTCCAGATGCTCCATCGTGACCGCATAGGAGAACGCCGTATGATGGGAACCGCCCGCATGAATCCATGCCGTGCAGGCCGTTTTGAAATCCGGCCGACACTCCCAAAGCGCCCGTGCGACGGGTAGCCGGGGTAGCGATTCCTGAGGCTTGACCACCTTCACCGTGTTGACCACCAGCCGGAACCGGTTCCCCAGATCGATCAGCGAGGCATTCAGGGCCTCCCCGGCCGGCGCCGTAAACACAGCGCGCACCGGGTCCTCCTTTCCTCCGATCCCCAGCGGATGGACCTCTACGGACGGGATCTCCGCCGCAATGGATTCGCAGATCTCAAGCATGTGAGCCCCCAGAACCTGATGCCGCCCCGGCGCGAGATGGTAGGTATAGTCCTCCATGAATGACGTCCCCCCGGGAAGCCCTTTTGCCATGACCTTCATGGCCCGAACCAGCGCCGCGACCTTCCAGTCTCCCTCACCGCCAAACCCGTATCCCTCGGCCATCAGGCGCTGCACCGCAAAACCCGGCAGTTGGCGCAGACCGTGAAGATCTTCAAAGGTATCGGTAAATCCCTTGAAATCTCCGCTTTCCAGAAAACGGCGGAGGCCGAGTTCGATCCGTGCACATTCCCGCAGCGATTCATGTCGTCGGCCGCCGCGCCTGAGCTCCGGAGCCACGCAGTAGGCCGACTCGTATTCCTCACAGAGTCCCCCCACCTCCTCTGGAGACACTTCGTTCACCATCGCCACGACGTCTCCCACGCCATAGGTATTGACGGAAAATCCGAACCGCATTTCGGCGGCGACTTTGTCCCCCTCCGTGACAGCGACCTCCCGCATGTTATCGCCAATTCTGGCAAACCGTGCGCCCTGCCAATCGTGCCATGCCCGGGCCGCCCGTATCCAGACTTCAAGCCGCTCCTGCACCTCCGGGTCCTGCCAGTGCCCGGCTACCACTTTCCGGTTCAGGCGGAGACGGGAGTGAAGATGCCCCGCTTCCCGGTCTCCGTGAGCCGCCTGGTGCAGGTTCATGTAGTCCATGTCGATGGTTTCCCAAGGGAGGTCGCGATGGTACTGTGTATGAAGATGAAGGATCGGCTTGCGGAGCTGCATGAGGCCTCCGATCCACATCTTCGCGGGAGAGAAGGTATGCATTCCGAGAATCACGCCGGCGCATTGTGGAGAGTGGTTGGCGTCGAGGCAGGCCTTGCGGATTTCGTCCGGCGTGGTCAGCACCGGCTTGGCCAGAAGGGGCAGCGGCATGTTTCCCGTGGCATTCAATGCGTTCACCATCGCTTCGACGTGCGAGGCCACCTGCCGTAGCGTCTCCGGTCCGTAGAGGTGCTGGCTTCCGGTCAGAAGCCAGATTTCGGGCGTTTGCTTTGTCATCATTGGTATTGAAGTTTGGAGCGGGTTTCTTCCCGAATCCGAATCAGCTGTTTCATCACGGGGGCGAGATCTGCGGTTCCGCTCACCCCGAAGGCATCATGCAGCTGTCGATAGAGATGATAGAGCCGCTCATAGACCTCCTGATGCGCAGGGATGGGCTCGTAGCAGGTCGGCTTGCGCGAGGTCATGGCCTTTCGTCCCGCATCCCAGTCCGTATGGACTCCGGCGAGTATCGCTCCGGCAATGGCGGCACCAAGAGCGCACGCCTGCCCGGACCCTGCAAGGAAGATCCGGCATCCCGTGATATCGGCGTAGATCTGAAGCAGGAGCGGATTCTTCTCAGCGATCCCTCCGGCGCAGACAATCTGGTCAACCTTTACGCCGCGGCTCCTCAAACGCCCGATAATGGTATACGCGCCAAATGCCGTCGCCTCAATCAGCGCCCGGTAGATCTCAGCCCGTGTTGTATAAAGCGTTTGCCCTACCAACAACCCTGTCAGGAGCTGATCCACGAGCACCGTCCGGTTTCCGTTATTCCAGTCCAATGCCAGAAGGCCGCTCTCTCCCGGGTGCAGGCGGCCCGCTTCCTCGCTCAAGGCCAAATGGAGAGAAGCGTCTCCCTCGCAGATTTTCTCCACCCACCATTTGAAAATATCGCCTACCGCAGACTGCCCCGCTTCCACTCCGTAGCAATCCGGCAGGATGGAACCCTTCACGATTCCGCAAATCCCGGGAATCTCAGGTATCGGCTGAGAAGCCGGAAGTACGGCGCAATCACACGAAGACGTCCCGATGACCTTTACGAGAGTTCCCTCTTCAATGCCTGCCCCGATCGCTCCGTAATGAACGTCCATTGCGCCGATGGCGACGGGAATGCCGCACGGCAGCCCCAGTCGGCCGCCCCAATCGGCGGAAAGGGCTCCGGCGGGCACTGAAGCGTCCCAGGCCTTCCCGTAAAGCCGATCCCGAAACGCCGCCAGCTCCGGAGCGAGCAGCGACAAAAATTCCTTATCCGGCAAGCCACCCCATTCTTCCGCATAGAGAGCCTTATGCCCCGCGCAGCAGATCCCGCGACGCACCATTTCCGGAGACTCCGCTCCTGTCAGCACCGCGGGGATGTAATCCGCGAGTTCCACCCAGCTTTCGGCAGCCGCAAAGACCTCGGGCGACTGGCGCAGACAATGAAGAATCTTCGCCCAGAACCACTCCGATGAGTAAATACCCCCGCACCTCTTCAGATAATGAGGCCGATGCGCCGCGGCCAGCCGGGTGATCTCCTCCGCTTCCCGATGAGCCGTATGATCCTTCCAGAGCCAGCACTGTGCGTCGGGATGCTTCTCAAACTCAGGCGTCAGAGCCAGCGGGCGATTCCGGCCATCCACCGGAAGGGGGCTTGATCCCGTTGCGTCCACTCCGATCGCCATCACGCGGGAGACGATAAACCCTTCCCGCCTCTGGGCTTCTCTAACGGCCTGTGCAACACAGGCCTCCAGCCCCCAAAGGTAGTCCGCCGGATGCTGGCGGGCCTGATGCGGGCGCGCGGGGTTGAGCAGGACCCCGTCTTCGCCACTGGGATACGTAGCGACACCGGCGCCGACATGCTCTCCCGTCATACAATCTACGATCACGCAGCGGACCGAGTTCGTTCCAAAGTCGATGCCAACGGTATACGCCTTTGCTTGAGCCATGGCGGCCATTAGATTCGCGAGCAAAAAACTCGTAAAGCGCCGGATTATAGGACAGTAATATTCCTGCGATGGCTCATCGTTCTCCCACCATGGCGGAGATTGCCCAAAAAGCGGGCGTCTCCAAGAACACCGTCTCTCTGGCGCTGCGCAACGACTCGCGAATCCGCATGCAAACGCGCCAAAAGATCCAAGCTCTCGCCGCATCGATGGGTTATCAGAAAAACCCGTTGATCGCCCGATTGATGGTCCAGCTCCGACAGCATCGCGTCGCCAAATACCGTCCAACGCTCGCGCTGGTGAATGCCAACCGCGATCCTGCGGCTTTCGAAACGCACCCCACCATTCCCGTCTACCTCGAAGGATGCCGAAACAGGGCCGAAGCGTTGGGTTACGAGCTTGATCCCTTTTGGCTTCATGATCCGGAGCTGAATGCCCGGCGGTTCCATCGTATTCTGAGAGCCCGTAATATCGAGGGGCTTCTTATTATCGGCCTGATGGATCAGAACCGGCTTCCCGAACGATTCGCTGAAACCTGGGAGCAATTCCCCGCGGTGGTGACGGGTGCCCGCACCCGCGATCCGGCTCTCTCATTTGCCTGCACCGACCACCACATGCTCACGGTCCGGGCTGTAGAGCGCGCATGGGAATTGGGCTACCGGAAGCCTGCTCTGGTCATCGACCGCTCCATTGAGCATCTGGTGGAGGGACGCTTCAGTGCGGGCTACTTTATCGCGCTTCAACGCCTTGGCGCAGATGGGATAATCCCTCCCTTTAACGAGGTGGAAGCCGCGCGTAAGGAAAGCCGTCTGTTTGCGGATTGGCTTAGGGCATACCAGCCCGATCTTATCCTGACACTCTACCCCTTTGTCCTGCGATGGCTCTCCTCCCTGAAGCTGGTGGTCCCGGAGGATATCGGATTGATTCTCCTTGAGCATCGTCCCCAACAGCCCTGGATCAGCGGGATGAACCAGCACAATGATGTTGTTGGAGCCTCCGCGCTGGAAATGCTGGTAGCGATGGTTCAGCAAAACCAATCAGGCATCCCCACCTTTCCGAAGGCGACTCTGATCGGTAGCACATGGATCGAGGGTAAAACGGCTGTTCTCCAGAAATAACATCGCCAACAGGGGGAAGCCTGGACTTTCTTCGCGCTGAGCGAGGGACGGGTTGCGTATTTTGAGTCTTGCCAATCGTAGCGGCGGCGTTTAGAGATTCCTGCGTCTGGTTTTTATCCAGATTTCCCGGGCGTAGAAGTTTGCGCCCTGCCCGTATCCAGTCTTTGTCGATGAGAGGAAAGGATTTCGGTTAGTCCTATACCTATCGCATCGAAGTCCGGCTTCCCATCAATCTGCGGAAGT
>JBEBWR010000023.1:0-24000 GCA_040392045.1 Chthoniobacter flavus
AGCAGCCCGGTCGGGGAGAACATCTCGCGGATGCGCTCCACAAACTCGTCGGTCAATTCTTCGCGAAGGGCTATCATGGGGAAGGGAGAGTGTGCAGGGAGATAGCCGCCGCTTCAAGTCACGGTTTTCACCCCTTTTCCGGCAATCGGAGTTTTGGCTGAAGATTGACGACCTTTACTTCAGCGGGGAGTCCGAATTCGTGATTCAGGTACAGATGATGGATCAGGCGAACGCCTTCCTCGCCGATCTTCCGCGAATCGTAGATCATACAGGGAACCTCCGCGGGACAATCAAAGTGATTGAGAAAGATCGTGGGGAGTTCCGGATAGGGACGCCCCTCCCACAGTTTGCGGTGAATGGTGATCAGGCCGTCAACCCCGGTCGCTTTCATCCAGCGACGCGCGGCTTGGGGGCTGGTGGGATTTCCCGTAAAGATGGCCGGAGCCTGCCCTTCGAGAGCGGTGAGATATCCTCCGAGCCAGCGGTGGGCGGTGCGACACTCACGGGTGGGATTAACGGCGAACCCCGCGCGCTTCACGCCTTGGCTCCGCAGATATTGCACCGCCCGGGCCGCTCCTGAAAAGTAGTCGGTGGTGACGGCGTGCAACTCCGGCTGCCGAAAGATGGCGCTTAAAAGCACCGTCGCAAAAGGTGTCCAGTCCCACTGCGGGAAGATATGTTCATCGCGAGGGGGGCCGACCATGACGCCCCGTATCCCCCGGTGATAAAGCTGTCGCCAGAGCCGATCCTGCTGCCGCCGCCCGGGGGGAAGCAGATGAGGCTCCACCTTATAGCCCAGCCTTTCGGCCTCCAGGCGCGCGCCGGTGTAAACGCTGTCGCTATAGCTACCGGTATCGCACTGAAGAAAGGCAAGAGTGCTGTCGTGCCCACGTCCGAGGCCCGTGCGATAGACCGCCAGCGCCGAAAGCGCGGGGTCCGGGACGTAGCCTAGCTTTTCGATCGCGCGCTCCACTCGCGCCGTCGTCTCCGCCGCCACGACGCAATCGCCGCGCACAACACGGGAAACCGTCATGTGGCTGACCCCGGCGAAAGCGGCCACATCGCGGAGGGTGGGGCGACCGGATTTTTGCATCGGTGTTACAGTGAACATTTTGGCTTCCTTGTGCAATTTCGAATTTCCGGCACGCTCGGGGGGATGAATCTCATGTCCGCACCCCCTTTTAGTGTATCAGGCGTTGTTCCTTCCCTTGCTCAAATCGCGGACTTCGGCCCCCGCCGTAGCGAGATTGGCGTGGGATGCCTGATGCCGTGGAATGGAAAGCTCTACGTTCTGAACTACTCCTCTCATCGTCGCCGCAGCGGCACGGGTACGGGGCTTCGGGTGATTGATGAGGATTTCAGCATGATTCATCACCCGCAGGCGGTGGATGGAACCTATGCGAACCGTTTTGTGCATAGCCCGTCGAGTCAGCTTATCATCGGCCCGCATCTCGTGGATACCGGGCACAATGTCCGGACCGTGGATGCGCTGGCCGACATTCGTCTGTGCGGAACGGCCAAGCACCTCACGGACCCTGACAATCTGGTCTATATGCTAGGGATGGAGGGTGAGCTGTTTGAGCTGAATGTGAACACGCTTGAAACTCGGCTCATCTTTGATCTCACCAAGGAGCTCGGAACTCCCGGCGAGGGCTCGTGTCATTTCAAGGATTGCTACTGCGAGCATGGACGCCTCGTCGTAGTGAACAACGACTACTCCGAACCGGAGTTTCTCGGCCAGAAACGCGAGGGGAATCTCTCCGAGTACGACGGCAAAAAGTGGACCACCATTGAGCACAAGCCTTTCGTAGGCGTCAATGGTCTCGGGTATTTCGGGCGAACCATCTTCGCGAATGGCTGGGACCGCGCATCCGCCATCCTGAAAGTCTTCACCGATGCCGACAAGACATGGCGCACCTATCGCCTCCCCAAGGCGTCGCATTGCTGGGAGCACAAATGGCAGACGGAGTGGCCGCGTATCCGCTCCATTGAGCATGAGCGCCTCCTGATGGACCATCATGGGATGTTTTACGAGCTTTCCCCGTGGGCATTTGGAAATCGGATTTGGGGTATCCGGCCGATTTCAACGCATCTCTGGGTCCACGGAGACTTCTGCTCGTGGAAGGGGATGCTGGTGATCGGGGCGGACAATGCCAGCCATGAGCTGAACGGCAATTTACAAAGCGCAGAGCCCCAATCGGGCCTTTGGTTCGGACGCACCGACGATCTCTGGAAGCTAGGTAAGCCGAAAGGATGGGGAGGCCCGTGGTGGGAAGATGAAGTCGAGGCCGGTGTGCCTTCGGACCCGTATCTGATGACGGGGTTTGACAAAAAAGTGATCCATCTCAGTCAGGAAAGCGCGCAGCCGGTGAGCTTCCGCCTTGAGGTCGATTTTCTCGGCTGCGGCGCCTGGAAAACCTATCGTACCATGGAGGTGCCCCCCGGCGGCTACGAGGCTCATGTATTTCCGGATGGCTTCAGCGCGCATTGGATTCGGGTCGTGACGTCCGGCGATTGTCGTGCAACGGCTCAACTGCATTATACCTGATCAGCAATGAATACGATCTCCAGCCTTTTAGTCATGCTCGCCGCCGCAGCAGCCCACGCGTCCTCCCCGACGGAGGAACTCTTCGCAACCTCTTTCGAGGCGGACGAGGAGCCTCCCTACCTTGTGGGGAAGCTGGTGGATCATGAGGGTTGGGTCCTCAACGGATCGGGGTACAAGTCCGCCGCGCAGGTGGTGGAAGGCGGCGCGGATGGTGCTCCCGTAGCGCCCGAAGGGAAGCAGATGATCCGGATCGAGAATCCACAAACGATCTTTGACAATGGGACCGGAGGGCCGTTTGCTAGCTATCAGTTTTCCCGGCAGCCGTTGAAAGAGGCGCTCCATTTCTCCGGGCTGACGGCTTTTACCGGGTCCATCACTCCGGAAACAGAGACGATAGCACGATTCTATCTCACGAATGCGTCGAAGAAGGAGTCCTTCCTCGGGGCGGCTTTTGGAATCTGGCAGAAACGCGGGGAACTGAGGTTTTTTTATACCACAGGCACACGGGGGCGAACGACATCGCTCGGGGAAGCGGTGATCGAGCCGGGGAAATTCTATCGCTTTGAAGTGAATGTGAACCCTGAGCAGCGCTCGTTCGGGATCAGGGTCTATGATCACGCCTCCGGGACACTGCTAGCGTCTGCGGAGGACGGGCGGTTTCGCGGAGATGTGGATGTACTGATCAACTACCTCCGCATGAGCAACTCCAGCAACACCCCTACGCGTGGAGATCAATTTGCCGTCTATTATGACGGCATCAGAATAGGGAAGGGAACCCTTCCCAAGCCTTAACCCCGATCATCGCTAACCCCCTGAATCTTCACAAGACGATAGAGCTATGAAAAAGATCCCCCTCATCTTCGGTTTGGCCTCCGTCCTTATGGTTGCCTCAATTTACGGTGCACCCGTAGTCCTCCCGGAAGCCAATCTCTTTTCCACCTCGTTTGAAGAGCCCGACTACCTTCCGGGAACCGTCTATGGCCAGAACGGCTGGACCAGGAGCGGGACCACGGTCGATACTCCCGGCATGGTGATTGAGGATGGAACCGGTGCACCGCTCTCCGCTCCGGATGGCACCCAGATGCTTCAGCTTTCCAATCCGAACGGGCAGTACGGCACCGGGCCGTATGCCAATCTCAAGTTCACGGAAGAGGCCGCAACCGATCGCCTCTACTTCTCCGCAGTAACGGCATTTTCCGGTTCGATCACCGCAAACACCGGGCTGATCTCCCGATTTTATCTCAATAACACGAGCGATAACTTCTATGGTGCGGCCTTCGGGATTCATCAACAGGGCGGCGAGCTCCGCTTCTTTTATTTGAATGCGAAGAACGAGTACGTTTCTTTCGGCGAAGCATTGGCCGAAGCTGATACCTTCTACCGCTTTGAAGCGGATCTGGACATCACCGGGCTATCCTATGTTGTACGGGTCTACGATTACGAAGAGAACACCTTGATTGCGTCGACCGACAAAGGCTTTTTCCGCGCCAGCAAGGCAATCGATATCAATTACCTTCGCATTACGAACTCCAGTAATTACAACACCAACGGCGACAACTACGTCACCTACTACGACCAGATCTGGATCAGCACACTACCCATCCCGGAAGGCTCCACCACGGCCCTTCTGAGTAGTACGCTGCTGCTCCTCATTCCCGTCCGCCGACTTTTTTCCATTTAAGAAACCGGTCTTCCCTCAACATTTTTTTTCCTCTCATGCAAGTCCTCCCCCTCATCATTGCGTCAGGCATCGGTCTTTCCGGTCTTTCACTTGGCTCTGCCCTACATGCTGCGGAAACGCCCTCAGCGGCTGCCCGGAACGCGGACGTAAAAGTCGTCAACCTCGCCGAGCATCCCGAGATCGATTCAGACACCACGAAAGCATTTACGGAAGTGCTCAACAGCGACGCCACCAAGGTGCTGATCCCCGATCGCGGCAAGCCGTATATCGTAGGTCCGGTCGTCGTGACCAACGGGGACAAAGAAATCGTTCTGGAACCCGGCGTCATGATTCTGGCGAAGCCCGGCGCTTACAAGGCAAAGATGGCCTGCCTGCTCCGGTTTGAGAATGCGAAGAACATCGTCTTGCGGGGAAACAAGGCGACCATCCGGATGAACCGCACGGAGTATCTCGGCGACGATCATCAGCCTTCCGAGCATCGCCACGCGGTCGCCATCGCCGCTTGCGATGGCGTGCTCATTGAGGATCTCAACGTACAGGAGAGCGGGGGCGACGGAATCTATATCGGTGGCGCGTATTACCATAAAGAGCCGGTGCCGGAAGGGAGCATCAAGGTAAGCTGGAAAGGGAAGGAGGGACCGGTGACGAGATGGGAGTTACCCGTCTCCTATAACGTCACCATCCGACGGGTGGTCGCAGACCGCAATCACCGACAGGGGCTCTCCCTGATCTCGGGGGTCAACGTCCTGATCGAGGATTGCCTATTCAAGAACACCAGCGGCACGCCTCCCATGCACGGACTCGATATCGAGCCGGGCAACCTCCGAAACCAGCTCAAGAACGTCGTGGTACGAAACTGCGTATCGGAGATGAACGACGGAGCCGGCTTCATGGTGTACCTCCGCAAGTTAAAGGCGACCTCCGAGCCCGTCGATATCAGGTTCGAAGACTGCGAAGTGCGAGGCAGCAAAGGCGCGGGCCTTATCGTGGGAGCTATCGGCGATCGGGATGATGAGGGAGTGACCGCTCATATCACCTTTAAGAACTGTAAGGTCATGGATACCGAGAAAGCAGGGATCTATGTCTACGATAAAAGTTTTAAGACCGGTGAGGTGATTTTTGAAAATGTTCATCTCCGGAATGTGGCGACGAGCGATACAGCAGGCGTCTCATCTCCCGAGGCCGCTAAGGAGGTCAACCCGCGACGGTCGCCCCCTGTAGCGCCGATTGTCTTTTATCTCCGTCGGCAGTCTAATCTGACGAACCATTTTGGCGGCGTAACCTTCAAGGACTGCCGCGTCGAGGATGACAAGGAGCGCCCCGTTATTGCGCAGACCGCGAATGTGGGAATTCCTGATATCCGGATCTCGAACCTTCAGGGTACCATTTTTACTTCGCAGAAAAACCCGGTGATGAACCTTGGAGAATACACCTCCGATGTGACGCTCAAGCTGATCCCCGAATAGCCCCCTACCCCCGAGATGGCCCCCCAGCCCATAGAAAACCGTTCCGATCACGCATTTACCACGACGGAGCTTCTCGTCGTGATTGCGGTTCTGGCGATCCTCATCGCGTTATTGATCCCCGTGATAGGGGCGCTTCGCAGTACAGTCTCGAAGCGGGTTCAGTGCGTTTCCAATCTGCGGGGGATCGGGCAGGCTGCGCTCATGTACGCGGCAGACCACCGGGGGAACCTCGTTCCGTTCCGGATGGTGGCTCCGGTGGGCGATCCCGAGGGGCTCTGGTATGATCATCTCTATGAATATGTCGGCAGGAAGAAAGGAACGGCGGGGCGATGGCTCAATGGAGTGCAGATGGAGCATCCCGGTTTTACCTGCCCCGGTGTACCGGTGACGCCGGAGAATGCTTATGCCACGATTTCGGCGTTCCGACGCTATGCGATCAACCGCATTTGCGGCTGGAAGGGCCATCCACAGCCAAGCGCCAGCGAACCGCAGGCGTATCTGAAATTGGGCTATGGGTTTGTGAAGACGAGCGTGGTCGAGCTGCCGGGAGGCGTGGCGAAAACCGCATGGTTCACCTGTCCCATGCCCACGGGAAACGGCGCCTTTCTCCCGGAGAATTATAACACGGACAGCTTCATCGGATTTCCCCATTCCCGCTCCGCCAACGTGCTATTCATGGACGGCCATGTAGGGAGCATCCCGGACCCCGGCTTTTCCCGAAACCCGGCTTTGCTTGAGCAAACTCAATGGGTCGAGTTTTTCGGGAAAGCGCCATAACCATCCGTCAAATTCATGACACCATCGAATCGCTATTTATCCACTTACTATTTCCACGGGCAGGATCTGTGCATCGTTCCGCGGCACGTCCGCGAAGACGTGGCATGGATGAAAGACCGGCGGGTCGATGGCGTCTTTGTCGGCATGCACGAAGCAGACCTCCTTGGAGGAAATACGGCGATGGTCTGTGACATCATTCGTGAAGCAGGCCTCGATGTTTGGCTGATCCCTTCCCGTGTGGGGGGATTGGTCGCCGGTTGGGGCCGTCAGCCCGGTTTTCTCTCCGTCAATCATCCGGAATGGTGGGCCCGGTGCCGCGATGGCAGTCCGCGGGAATGCTATGGTCCACAAGTGAGCGTATTTCATCCGGAAGTGCCCGAAGCGATCGCCGGGATCGTGAGCCAAATGCTTCGGCATTGCCCGGCGACCGGTATCGTCTGGGATGAAATTAAAACGCTTTCCGGCGAGGATCATAGCGATGCCGCGCTCGCCCGCCTGGGGCGTCCAGCCGATGAAGGTGACATGGTGGAGGGGACCGTGCAGTGCTTTTCCGCGATGAACCGACATCTCAGGCAGGCTCACCCGGATTTGCGGATCGCCTGCTTTATCCCTTCCCATGCAAAACAGCATCAGGTGGAAAGATGCGCGACAATGGAGCTCCTCGACGAGTTTGGCTGTGATGGAAAGTGTTATTACCCCGGAGAGAGCGGAGTGGGAGAAGGCGGCGATTCCAAAGTCCTCATGGGCGGGAACGATCAGCGGTTCGCCTGCGCCGCAGAGCGGAACGGGCGGCTGCCGTTTACCCTGCTTGAAACGCAGTTGCTCGATGAATTCACCCTCGACTTGAGTCTTTCACGAATGCCGGAATTTCTGGCCACCAAAACCGGTCATCTCGCCTACTACTATTACCCGTACGGGATGGCGGACCCCGATCGCTATATGGCAGAGATCGGAAAAGCAATGGCTGACTGGAAGAGCTATTGAGGGATCGTTGATCCGAATGTCGTAGGGAATGAGTGCAAACCGCCCTCAGCAGGGTTGACATCTCCACAGGCAGGCCGCACCCTTTCCGCTTTCCACGACCTCACGACCCATGCTGCTGCTCAAGACGCTCCACATCGTTTCCGCTCTCGCTCTCTTCCTCAGTTTCGGCGCGATCTTCATGGCGGGAGATCCCAAGCGCGCGCGTCCCGCCATGGCGGTGCATGGGATCGCCATCCTGCTGCTTGTCGCGGTGGGGCTGCATCTCCTCTTCGCTCAGGGCCTCGTGAAGTCCGGCGGCTGGTGGCATGCGAAGATCCTCATCGCCGTCGTGCTCGGCGTCGCACCGCTCTTCGTCCGGCGTCAGTGGCTCTCCCCGCTGCTCACCTCCACGCTCTGCCTCCTCCTCGGAGGCGCCGCGGCGTGGCTCGCGCTGGCCAAGCCATTCTGAATTCGCTATTTTGCGGATTCCCGGATTGACGGGGTGCTTCCGGCGGCGTAAGTGGATGGGATGTCCAGAGAGCCCGCTCCAAGCGATGCGGTAACGGGGCGGTTCCCGATACGCTCGCGAATGGCGCTATCGCTGGTAGCGCTGCTTTTTGTCGGCTTTCTGACCACTTCCGCGATCAGCTATCTGGTCTCGCGAAACTCCATCCGCACCAGCATCCTGCGGAACGAACTGCCCCTCTCCAGCAATAGCATCTACTCGGAGATCCAGCGCGACCTCTTCGAGCCGATCCTCATCTCCTCCCTGATGGCGAACGACACGTTCGTCAAGGACTGGATTCTCAACGGCGAGACCGATCAGGGCGAGATCAACCGCTACCTCGCCCATATCGAGCGCAAGTACGGGACCACCACCGCCTTCCTCGTATCGGAAAAGACGCGCCGCTACTACAACCGCTCCGGCGTGCTCAAGGTGGTCAGCGAGACAAACCCCGCCGACAAGTGGTACTTCCGCGTGCGCAAGATGAACGAGGCGCACGAGATGAACGTCGACCCGGACCTCTCCAATAAGGCGACGATGTCGATCTTTGTGAACTTCCGCATCGTCACGCCATCCGGGAAATACCTCGGAGCCACCGGCGTCGGGCTGGAGGTCCGGGCGCTCAAAGCGCTGATGCGCGAGTACCGTTCGAAGTTTCACCGCGACATCTACTTCTACGACCGGAGCGGCAAGCTCGTCCTCCATAGCCTTACCCCCGAAGAGGAAGCCACCGCGCACCATCACTTCGCGGACCCGACCGCTGCCGATATCTTTCGCCGCGTCGCCGCCGGAGAGAAGGAGGCCAGCGCCTCCGCCGTCGGTCATGACGGCGCTCTGATCAACTACCGCTACCTCCCCGAGCTCGACTGGCTGCTGGTCGTCGAACAGGTCAGCGATGGGACCCGCAACATTCTCTTCAAGATGGTCGCGATCAACCTCGCCGTCTGCCTCCTGCTGGGGCTGATCCTCGCGCGGCTCATCCAGCGGATCGCCCTGCGTTATCAGAAGCGGCTGGAGGAGAAGAACTTCGAGCTGGAATCCCACCAGACCGAGCTGCGTCAGGCAAACGCCGCCCGCGAACGCCTTTTCGCCATCATCGGGCACGATCTGCGGACTCCCATGGCCAATCTGAAAAGCTCACTGGAGCTGCTGAGCGACGGCACCATGGAGCCCTCTGTCTGGAGAAGCGTTCGCGACGACCTGCGCCGGGGCGTGAACTTCACGCTCGGCACGCTGGAGAACCTGATGGAGTGGGGCAGCCTGCAATCGCGGACCCTCAAGCCGCAGGCCGAGCCGATCGGGCTGCTGGAAGCGGCCGACGAAGCCATCGCGCTGCTCGGGCTGGCCGCCCGGGAAAAAGAGATCACCGTACGCAACCATATCCCCTTCAAGGCGAGAGTCGCCGCCGATCCGCGCCAGCTCGCGTCGATCTTCCGCAATCTCCTCTCCAACGCCATCAAGTTCACCCCGCGCGGCGGCCAGGTCGACTTCGACGCCGCGATCGACGGGCGCTTCTGGCGGATCTCTATCGCCGATAACGGAGCCGGGATCGACGCCGAGCGCATCCGTGCCTTGCTCAAAGACGGCACGCTTCCGACCCGACGTACTGTGGGCAGAGAGTCCGGCCTCGGCCTCGGCTTGCTGCTCTGCCGCGATTTCATCACCGCCAACGGCGGCGTTCTGGAGGCCCGCAGCGAACCGGGGAAAGGCTCCGTATTTACCTTCACTCTGCCGGTCGCTCAGTAACCGCCCGGCACGCGCATCACTGATGCCGCTCCGCCGGGGCCGCCTTTGGCTTCACCTCCGTCTGCGCGACCGGAGAGAGCGCGGCAGGAGGCGTCTGCGGCGCACCGAGATGCTGAAGCCCGTAGCTCAGCAGCAGCCCGCTATCGGTCCATTTTCCCATCTTGTCGGAGTGCATGACGACGGAGATCACCTCGCGCCCGTCGCGCACGGCGGCGGAGACCAGGATATGCCCCGCGATGCTCGTGTAGCCGGTCTTGAGCCCCGTGCAGCCGGGGAACTCCCGCAGGAGGCGATTCGTATTGCGCAGCTTCATCGGCCCGTTCGCGCCCCCGGCCCAGTCGTAGTAGGTCGTCCCCACGATCTTCCGGAAGGTCGGCTGCTGCATGGCAAAGCGGGCGATCACCGCCAGATCATGCGGCGTTGAGTAATGGCCCGGATCGTGCAGGCCGTGAGGATTGCGGAACTGGCTGTCGAGCGCTCCGAGCTGATGCGCCCGGCGGGTCATCTTCTCGCCAAAGGCCTCAAGGCTCCCCGCGTTATCCCGTGCCAGCGCCTGCGCCACATCGTTGGCACTCTTGAGCAGCAGCGCGTAGAGCAGCTCGCGCCGCGAATATTGTTCCCCCGGCTTGAAGTAGATCGAGGTCGGCTCCACCTTCGTGTCCGACTCCTCCACGGTTACCATCCGGTCGAGATCGCCCGCCTCGATCACCAGCAGCGCCGTAAGAATCTTCGTCGAGCTGGCCGGGTAGAAGCGCTCGTGCGCATTCTTTCCCCATAGCTCCTCCCCCGTCCGCGCGTCGAGCAGTACCGCTCCATCCGCCTTTACCTCAATCGTCGCCGCATCGGTCGGTACCTCCTTGGGGACAATCTGGAGCGGCGATGCCACGTGCGAACGCCGCGGTGAAGGCTGGCGCTTGCGCTTCTTTTTGGCAAAAGCCTCTGCCGGGGCGAATGCCATCAGCAGCACGAGCAGAAGAGAGAGGGGTCTGGTATTCATGTGTTCAGATAAGATCACCGTCCATCATCACCCACTCCACCGCACGCCGGTGGTCCACGATGGCGTCAAAGGCATCGCCGATCCCGTCGGAGAAGGGCAGAGCGATCAGATCCGCCCGCGCTCCGGGGGCGATCACCCCCAGCTCTCCGGCGGCTCCGAGCGCCGCGGCGGGATGCAGCGTGGCGGCCTTCAGCAGCAGTTCGGAGGAGAGCGCCGGGTTGGCCTGCTGCGCCGCGCGCATCTCCCCGAAGAGGTCGAGCGCATCGTTGCTTGCGAGGCTGTCCGTCCCAAGTGTGATCAGCGTCCCCGCCGCCTCCAACTGCTGCCACGGGAAGGCGCGATGGCCGAAATAGGCGTGGCTGCGCGGGCAATGCACCACGCACCACGGCGGCCCGCCCTCCGACCGCGTCGCCCGCATCAGCGCGAAATCGCTCTCCTCCAGTTCGTTCCCATGCGCCAGCAGCCAGCCCGGAGCGATCAATCCCCGGCGGACCAGGGAGGAAAAAACCGTCTCTCCGCCGCCGCAGTCGTCCATCGTCCGACCTATCCCCGCCAGCAGCAGGTAGAGCGCCCCCGTCCCTTCGCGGAACATTGCTGCCTCCTCCGGCGACTCCGCCAGATGCGTGGAGAGCAGCCAGCCGCTCTGCCGTGCCACCGCCGCGCATTGCTCGTACAGCTCCGGCGACGCGGTAAACGGCGCGTGCGGACTGATCCCGAAGCGCATCCGGCTCCCCGGACGCGTCAACTGAAAGTCAGCAATCGCCCCCACCGCCCGCGCGACCAGTTCCTCTGCCGGCTCGCGCAGATCGTACAGCTCCGGCAGCCACCATGTCCGGATCGGCGGCTCCGGCAGCCCGTGGAGGATTCCCGGCAGCGCCGCGAGATTCACCACGGTCGTCGTCCCGCTCCGCCGCAGCGCATCAAAACCCTCGGCAATCGCCGCGCGATAGTCCGCCTCCGTCATCTCCCGCTTGGCCGCGTTGATCTCTCCGATCCATGCCGTAAACGAGTCCGGCGGCGGGATCTTTCCGCGCAGGTCCGTGTAGTCGAGGTGACAATGCGCATTGATCAGCCCCGGTAAGAGCACCTGCTCACCCAGATCGGTCACCGCCCCCTCGGGCCAGACCGCCCGCACCTCGTCAAAGCGCCCCACCGCCGCCACGCGCCCGTCGCGGATCACCACCGCGCCGTCCTCCACCGGCTGCCCCGCTACCGGCACCACCGCGCGCGCTCTCAGAAAATGTGCATTTTTGGCTAACATAAGCTTCCCTCCCTCTGCGCCACCTGATCCAGGATCACCTGAGCAAACCCCGCCTCCGTACCGATGGCGCTCGCGTAGTAAAGCCGCCGCCCCTCTATGGGATACGGGTTGCGGGCAAAAATCGCCGCGCGGCTTTCGGCCCCGCTCTCCGACCGGGGAATGCCGAGCATCCGGGGAATATCCGAAAAGCTGTGCATCCCATCCGCGATGAAGAACGGGACAACGATCACCGTCTCCCTCCGCGTCTGCTCCCGCCACTGCCGGATCTGCGGCGCTTCGTCGATATAGGCTGGAGAGACTTCCGCGAAAATCCCCATCGTCCTAATCGCCTCCACCTGCTGTCGCGCGGCCAGCGCGGAGTTCCGGTGCCGCTCCGTCCCATGCCCCACAATAATGAGCGCCGCTTCGCTCAGCGTCTCCTCCGGAGCCACTTCCCGCGCCCGGCGCAACAGCAGCTCCGTCATCATCGGATGACTTCCCGTCGGCGCGCAGTAGTGGAGCACCCGGCCATCAGGAAGCATGTGCGAGCCGGGTTCTCCCGTCGGGATGCCGAGTTCCCTCGGGATCACCGTTCGCGTGTAATAGCCTTCGCTGATAAAATTCGGCACCACGTAGATTTCCCGCTCCGGGATCGCCGCCAGCGCGGTGCGAATCCCCGGCTCCTCTTTCCAGAACGCCGCCGTTACCCGTCCGAAGCGTCCCATCGCCGCGATGGCCGCCGTGTGCGCCCGGGTCGGCGCGCCGGAATGCGGGTCCGACGACGCCCCGTGGCCGATCACCAGCAGCGCGGCATTGGGCTTGTCGGGTAGCGGAAAAGTCATGAGTGCTTGGGGTGGGGACGACCCCGCTACCGTAGCGCAGAACGCCCCTTCCGGCCAATAGAAAGAGCGGAAGTGGCCGCAACGGGTTGAACTTTACCGCGCCTCATGGAATAAAGGAGGCGTGACCTATCGCCACCTCATCTTCGACTTTGACGGCACCCTCGCGGACTCCTTCCCGTGGTTCCTCGGCGTCATGGACGACGTGGCCGACCACTTCCGGCTGGCCCGTCTGCCGAAAAGCCAGATTGAGCTGCTTCGTAGCCGGAACGCCCGGGAATTGCTCCGCTCCACTCATATTCCCGTCTGGAAAATCCCCTTTATCGCCCGGCATCTCAAGAGCCTCATGGCCCGCGATATCGGCCAGATCCGGCTCTTCGACGGCGTCCGCGAAATGCTCGACACCCTCGCTGCACAGGGCGTGCGCCTGACCCTCGCCAGCTCGAATTCGCGGGAGAACATCGCCGCCGTCCTCGGCCCCGAATGCACGCGCCATTTCAGCGACTTCGAGTGCGGCGTCGCCCTCTTTGGCAAAGCGGCGAAGTACCGCAAAATCTTCAAGCGTACCTCCTTTGAGGCCGCCGAAACCCTCTGCATCGGCGATGAGCTCCGCGATCTGGAGGCCGCGCGCGAGGCCGGGCTGCCCTTCGGCGCGGTTAGTTGGGGGTGCACGCACGGAGCCGCGCTTGCGGCGGAGCAGCCCGAGCATTACTTTGAAGCCGTCGGCGAGATCGTCGACCTCGTCTGTTCCCCTGTCCAATCCTGATTGTTTCCTATGGCCCGCATGGTTCCCTGTCCTATCTGCAAGAAAGAGAGCGATTTCTTTGCCGACCCGCTCGGTCCCTTCTGCTCCAGCCGATGCAAAATGATCGACCTCGGGCAGTGGCTCAACGAGGAGTACCGCATCTCCGAGCCGCTGCGCCCCGATCACCTCTCCGAGTACGAAACGATGGAGGGCGACGCCCTCGACCGCCCCGAGCCCTGATCCTCACCGCCAATTAGTGCTTTCCACGAGGGGTATCCGGTTGTTAGAACCGCACGTTTCACCACCATGTCTGACGTCCAGCATACCCTCGCCTCTTCCGCCTCGTTGGCCGGCACCTCGCTCCATACCGGCGAGAAAGTGACCCTGACCATCCACCCGGCCCCGGTCGGTTTTGGCAAAAAGTTCCGGCGCGTCGACCTGCCGGACGCCCCGACCATCGACGCCCATTGCTCGAACGTCAAAACCGTCGAGCGTGCCACCACGCTCAGCGAAGGCAGCGTCAAGGTGCAGACCGTGGAGCACATTCTCTCCGCCCTCTCCGGCCTCGGTGTGGACAACGCCCTCATTGAGATGGACGCCAACGAGCCGCCCATCGGCGACGGCAGCGCTCTTCCTTACGTCAGCCTGATCGAGAAGGCGGGTATCGTCGCGCAGGACGCCCCCCGCAGTTATTTCGCCGTCAACGAGCCGATCCATCTCCAGACGAAGACCGGCTCGCTGATGACCATCGTTCCGGACGACAAATTCCGCATCTCCTGCACGAATGTCGGTCCCGATGGCCGGTTCACGCAGTTCTACAGCACGGAGATCACCCCCGAGCTTTATTGCAAGGAGATCGCTCCGGCGCGTACCTTTGTCTTTTACGAGGATGTGAAGCCGCTCCTCGATAAAGGCCTGATCAAAGGAGGGAGCCTGGAGAATGCCGTGGTGGTACGCGGCGATTCCGTGATGAGCAAGGAGCCGGTCCGTTTCAAGGAGGAGTTCGCCCGGCACAAGATCCTTGATATCGTCGGCGATCTCGCGCTCTTCGGTCGCCCGATCAAGGGCCACGTCATCGCCGTCAAGCCGGGGCACGGGCCGAACACCGAGCTGGCGAAGATCCTGACCAAGAAGCAGGCCGAGCTTTCCGCGATGGTCCCGCCCACGATCCTGCCAAAGGGCGGCAACGTGCTCGATATCAATAATGTCATGCAGCTCCTTCCCCACCGGTATCCCTTCCTGATGGTGGACCGGATCGTGGAGTTTGAGGGTGAGAACAAGTGCACGGGGATCAAGTCGGTGACGATTAATGAGCCGTTCTTCCAGGGGCATTTCCCCGATCATCCCGTGATGCCGGGGGTTCTTCAGGTGGAGGCGATGGCGCAGGTCGCCAGCATTGCTTTTATCCGGCAGCAGGGTGGCAGTACCGCAAAGATCGGCTACTTTATGAGCGCGGACTCGGTAAAGTTCCGCAAGCCGGTCCTCCCGGGCGACACGCTTTTCATCCACGTGGAAGTGACGAAATCCAAGCGAAACATTGCCAAAGCCATCGGTCGCTGCGTGGTGAACGGCGAGGTCGTTTCGCAGGCCGAGATGATGTTCGGCTTTATCAACGCCTGATCCTCTTATGTCTGCCCAGATTCATCCCACCGCGATCGTCGATCCCGAGGCCCAGCTTGGAGAGGGCGTTGTCGTCGGCCCTTACAGTATCATCGGGCCGGGAGTGACGGTGGGGGATGGCTGCTGGCTCCAGCATCACGTGACGCTCTGCGGCCCCGCCCGGATCGGGAAGGGGAACCGCTTCTACGCCTACACCTCCATCGGTCAGCAGACGCAGGACCTCAAGTACAAGGGTGAGCCGACCTGGCTGGAGATCGGCGATGACAATACGTTCCGCGAGTTCTGCACGGTACACCGCGCCACTTTCCCCGGCGACGCGACGAAGATCGGCAACCGGGGCAATTTCCTCGCCTATTCCCACATTGCGCACGACTGCGTGGTCGGCGATGACGTGATTTTCTCAAATAACGGGACGCTCGCCGGTCACGTGACGGTGGGTGACCACGCGATTGTCGGCGGGCTGACGGCCATTCATCAGTTCTGCCGTATCGGACGCTTCGCGATCCTCGGCGGCTGCACGAAGATTGTGCAGGATGTCCCGCCATTCATGATCGCGGACGGCAACCCGGCGGAGATCCGGGGAGTGAACAAGGTCGGCATGGAGCGTCATGCGTTTGAAGCGGACACGATCCGCGAACTCCGCGAGGCCTATCGCCTGCTCTACCGTTCCGATCTGAACGTCAGGCAGGCCGCGGAACAGATCCGCGAAAAGCTCAAGCCTCTTCCCGAAATCTGTCAGCTCCTCGAGTTCGTCACCACCACCGAACGCGGCATCACCCGCTAGCCGGCGTTCCGCCGGACCGGCTTTGCGCTGCCGCGCGGGTCGGGTTTCTGGAACGGAAATGTCAGGGTCAGGCATGTGGGGCTCCTGGCTTTTCGTGTCAACAGGGGCTTCGCCTCTCGGTGTCTTCGCGTAAGTCTATCCCGCACACCTCGCGTCTCCAAAAACACCCCGCTTCGAAGAGTCGGGCCACGCTCGACTCGCGCGGCAGCGCGAAGAACCCCACGTCGCGTCTCCAAAAACACCCCGCTTCGAAGAGTCGGGCCACGCCCGACCCGCGCGGTAGCGCGAAGAACCCCACGCAGTGGGGAAGTCTGGGCTGGATTTTTTTTGTCGGTGGGGCAGAATGTGGCCTCATTCATGTCAGACGCACTTATTCTCGTCGCAGGGGCTGGTGGTTTCATCGGCGGACATCTCGTAGCAGATCTTATCAGACAGGGGCACACCCGTATTCGCGCGGTGGACATCAAGCCGTTTGACGAGTGGTACCAGAAATTTCCGCAGGTCGAAAATCTCCAGCTCGACCTTGGCCGTCTCGACGCCTGCCAGCAGTCGGCCAAAGACGCCGCCATCATCTACAACCTCGCCGCTGACATGGGCGGCATGGGGTTCATTGAGAACAACAAAGCCCTCTGCATGCTCTCGGTGCTCATCAACACGCACCTCCTCATGGCCGCGCGCGAAGCCGGGAGCCTTCAGCGCTACTTCTACTCCTCCTCCGCCTGTGTCTACAACGGCGACAAGCAGCGCGACCCGAACGTCACCGCCCTGAAAGAGGAGGACGCCTATCCCGCCATGCCCGAGGACGGCTACGGCTGGGAAAAACTTTTCTCCGAGCGCATGTGCCGTCACTTCCGGGAAGACTTCGGTCTGGTCACCCGCGTCGCGCGGTATCACAACGTCTACGGCCCCGAAGGCACCTACGACGGCGGTCGCGAGAAGGCCCCGGCAGCCATCTGCCGCAAAGTCATCGAAGCCAAACTTACGGGCAAGCATGAGATCGAAATCTGGGGCGACGGCCATCAGACCCGCTCCTTCATGTACATCGATGACTGCCTCAAAGGCACGCAGGCCATCCTGAACAGCGACATTCTTGAGCCGATCAACCTCGGCAGCAGCGAACTCGTCTCCATCAACCAGCTCGTCGACATCGTCGAAGACATCGCCGGAATCAAGCTCAAACGGAGCTACAATCTCTCCGCGCCCAAGGGCGTCAACGGTCGCAACAGCGATAACACCCTCATCAAACAGCTGCTCGGCTGGGAACCTGACACCCGTCTGCGCGACGGTATGGAAAAGACCTACGCCTGGATCTACGAGCAGATCACGGCCAAGGCGTAGAACGCCCTGGCGATTGCGTCCTCATGAAAATCTCCGTCGTCACCCCCTGCTTTCGTGGGAACGAATGGCTGAAGCTTTGCATTGCCTCCGTAGCCGATCAGGAAGGCGTCGAGGTCGAGCATATCGTTCACGACGCCGGGTCTGACGACGGGACCCTCGACTGGTTGCCGAACGATTCCCGTGTCACCACCTATGTCGAAAAAGACAACGGCATGTACGACGCCATCAACCGGGGATGGAAAAAATCGACCGGCGAAATCCTCTGCTACCTGAACTGCGACGAGCAGTACCTTCCCGGCGCGCTCAGAGCTGTCCACGACACTTTTGAAGCGCGCCCGGATGTTGACATTGTCGTAGCCGATACGGTCGTCACCGATGCCAATGGAGACTATACCTGCCATCGCTACGGCCTCTCACCGACTCCCCACCTCGTACGCCTCCGCTATAGCGTTATGACCTGCGCGCTGTTCCTCCGGCGGCGCGTACTGACAGAGCATGGCGCATGGTTTGACACCCGCTGGCGTGATGTCGGCGACCTGGCGTGGGTCATCGACACCTGCCACAAAGGCTTGAAATATCACGAACTGCGCCAAAAGGTCTCCATCTTTACCGACACCGGCGAGAACATGAACCTGCGCCCCAACGGCGTTCGCGAACACCGCGAAATCAGGGAGCAGAACCCGGTCTGGCTTCGAGCGCTCGGCCCGATCGCGCTGTGGCACCAGCGCCTGCGGTTGGTACAGGCCGGAGCTTTTGACAAGACTCCGTACGACTACGCTCTCTACACCAAAGAGAGCCCCGACAGGCGCGTCACCCGTCACGTCGACAAACCAACCGGCGTATGGGTCGGTCGCTCCACCCTCCCTGTCGCCTTCCGGTAAGAGAATCACCGCAGCCGCTTTTATCACTCATGACCCAGTCCGCCTCGCCCCGGCTTTCTTCCGGGAACTTCCACTACTGGCAGCACCTTACTGCTGCGGAAATTCAGGCGCTCGCCGGAGAAGCCGTCGTCATCCTGCCCATCGCCTCCACCGAGCAGCACGGACCCCATATGGTCACGGGAACCGACACCCTGCTCAACGAACTGATGCAGAAAGGCGTCGCCGCCGATCCGCCGGTCACCGGCACCTACCTCCTCCTGCCCACGCTCACCGTCGGCAGCAGTGAACACCACATCCCCTTTGGCGGCACCCTGACCCTTCCGCCCACGCTTTACACCGAAGTCCTGATCTCCATGGTGCGCGGCCTGATCCGGCAGGGGCACCGGCGTATCCTCCTCCTCAACTCGCATGGCGGCAACATCGCGTCCATGAACGCTGCGCTGGCCGAGCTGGCGGAAGAAGCCACGGAGCAGCAGATCCTCGTCGGCGGCGTGAGCTACTGGTCGCTCTGCGTCGCGCGCTGGGCCAAGGAAGTGCCGAATCTCAAGATGCCGCGCGTCGGTCATGCCTGCGAGATCGAGGCTTCCCTGCTCATGGTCGCCCGACCCGACCTGCCGCTCCGCTCGCGACCCGAGGGGCATCCCTTCCCGCAGTACATGCTCGACGGCCTCTCCCTCGCCGCCTCCTACGACGCCATCTCCCCCGATGGCTTTGTCGGTTTTCCCGCCGAAGCCAGCCTGGAGAAAGGCGAAGCGCTCTACCGCATCGGCGTCGAGTGCCTGCGCGAAGCCTTTGCCGGCTTCGCCGCCCGTCCGCTTACCCGCGACCTCCGGGAAGTGCTCTTTTCGGAAGCGTAAGCCGGTCGCCAAGCATGCTTCGCGCCCTCCGCCTCCTCCCGATCCTGCTGACCCTCTGGGTCGTCGGCTGCGCCGCCCCCGGCGGAGAGCGGGACGCCCGGCGTCTGGAGCAGCGACAGGAGCGCTCCGAGCTACAGGCCGCCCGGAAGAGCCTCAAAGCCGGTCGTCGCCTCACTCTGCCCGCCGCCGTCCGTGCCGGACACCTTCTCGACGCCGCCTCGCAGGCCGCTGAAAGCTGGAGCCTGCCCCTTCGCGGCCGCGAGGAACTGCACGCGCGCGTCGTCTACAACCGCGCCGTGGCGGAACTCATCGGCCTCGTACGCGATCATCCCAAGCTCCTGCGGCCCGACCAGCCCGTCGCCTCGCAGCGCGGAGGTCTGCCCTACCGCCTGCGGGTCCAGCCTGCCGGGCCGACCCGCTGGGACCTCGCGTACTTCACCTCCTATACCCCTGCCCGGCGCATCAGTCATCGCGGCTTCCGCCACCGGGTGGAGATCCGGGGATATGGTGCCGCGCTCGTCGGCATCCGCGATCCCCGCTCCGAAGGCGGCCCCGCCGAGCCGTTCAGCGAGACGGGTCAGGTCGCCGCCGCAGTCACCGCCGTGGCCGAATTTCCCGCGGTCCCGGCCCGGGCCGATGCCCGCCTCGTAGACCTGTCGCTCTACAACCCGCTCAAAATCTCCGAAATCCGCCTCCGGGGGGAACAGCGCACCCTCGCCGCCGACTTTACCGCCCCGCTGGCGCATCTCCCGCGCCGCAGCGAGTTCTGGGCCGGGCTGCAAGCCATGCTCGACATCGAGCGGTACCTGCACAACGCGGGGCTGCACCGGCTGGAGCCGTTTGACCGCGACCGCATCCCCGTCGTCTTCATTCACGGGCTGGCTTCCACGCCGCAGATGTGGCTCGACGTGATCAACGAGTTGAACTCCCAGCCCGAATTCCGCGAGCGTTATCAGGCTTGGGTCTTCCGCTACCCCTCCGGACTGCCGCTCGTTTATACGGCGCTCGGCCTGCGCGAAGAGCTCGTGGAAGTGGAGAAAAACTTCCCCATGCAGCATAGCTACGTCCTCGTCGGCCATAGCATGGGCGGGCTGATTTCCCGGCTCCAGGTCAGCGACGTACAGCGCCGCGTCTGGGATGCCGCCATGGGAAAGAGAGCCGAGCAGCTCTACGAGACTCTCCCCGACACCACGCTGCTCAAGCGGGCCACCCTCTTTACCTCCAATCCGCACGTCAGCTCCGTCATCTTCATCTGTACGCCGCACCGCGGCTCGCAGCTCGCCATCGGATCGCTGGGGAATCTGGCCACCTCCCTCATCCGCGTTCCCTCCTTCCTCGTCCGCTCAATGGAAAACACCGTCGGCGGCTCCTTTGAAATGCTCACCGGCATTCGCGGAGCCCGCTTCCCGACCAGCATCCAGAGCCTCTCGCCCTCCAGCCCCACGCTCAAGGTCATCAGCGAAATCCCGCCTGCCGTCCCGCACTACTCCATCATCGGCGACCGGGGGCGCGGCGACACGCCCAACAGCTCCGACGGCGTCGTCCCCTACTGGAGCTCGCACATCGACACGGCGGTATCCGAGCTGATCGTCCCCGGTCCGCATGGATCATACGGCCTCCCGCAGACGATCGAAGAGCTGAGGCGTATCCTCAATCTACCCCCTGCGCCCCGCCTGAGCGGAGGCAAGTGACGGCTCCGACGCTTCCGCCGGGCGGAGCGACGCCAGCGCATCGGCGATGCTGACCGTCTGCCGCTCGCGGTTGAGGAAGAAATGCACCTCCCGGTAGCCCACCTCCTCCAGCGTCCTGAGGGCCAGCTCGTAGTCCGCCGCCACGCGGCGGGGCACATGCGCATCGGCTCCGAGCACGACCGGAATTCCCCGCTCGCGCATCAGCTGGAGCTGGTGCGCGTTCGGATTCATCTCCCGAATCGTCTTGTGCAGGCCGCTCGTGTTGAGCTCCATCGCCACGCCCGTTGCCGCGATGCGGTCGAGCGCGCGCTCCACCCACGGGCGGATGCGCTCAAAGGCCCACTCCGCAGGAGACTCATTTTTGATCAGGTCAGGGTGTGAAAGCGTGTCGTACAGCCCCGTCTCCGCCGCGCGGGCGAGGTGGTCGTAGTAGGTCTGCTGATAGAGAAAGTTGTCGCCCGTGTAGTAGTCCTTGCGGTAGTCCCCCATCTGCGGGTGGACCGAGCCGAGCACGTGATGCAGCGGAGCGCGGGCATGCAGCTTCTCCAGCCACGGCTCCACGCCAGGGTAGAAATCGCTCTCCAGCCCAAGTCGGACATCGACCCGCCCCTGCCATTCTTCACGCGCCTGCGCTACGAGATCAATGTACCGCGGGTACTCCTCCGGCGTCATCCGGACGTTCGCGGCGTACCCGTCGGGCAATGGCGCGTGACAGGTGATAATCAACCCCGCAAGCCCCCGCGCCTCGGCCATCGCGGCATACTCGCCCGGTTCGCCCGTGGCGTGCCGACAAAGAGGAGTGTGAGCGTGGCTTTCGTAAAGGAGCGGAGCAGGTAAGGCGGACATGGAGATAGAGTGGAAAAGATCGTAAAGGCTCCCATCATCCTCGCGCCGTCCAGCCGGGAAAGCAACCATGCAAAAAATCAGCCACGCAACAAAAGGGGGAGATGCGAAATTGACACCACAAGATGTTGTGGTAAAAGCAGAGGGAACTCTCTCTGGACCCAATCTAATGCGCTGCCCCAAGTGTGCCAATCAGGAAGACCGGGTGATCGATTCGCGATCATCCAAAGATGGAGCGTCGATCCGTCGACGTCGGGAGTGCACCCGTTGTCTCCACCGTTTCACCACCTACGAAGAGATCGAGCGGGTGATCCTGCGGGTCATCAAGCGCGATAGCCGGAGCGAGCCTTTCGACCGCAACAAGCTCCTCGTGGGACTGTCCAAAGCCTGCGAGAAACGCCCGATCACGCTCGACCAGATCGAAAAGGCGGTGGAGGAGATCCAGACGGAGCTGGAAAATCAGCATGGCCGCGAGATTCCCTCCAGCCTGATCGGCAGCGCGGTCATGGAGAAGCTGCATTCCCTCGACGAGGTCGCCTACGTCCGGTACGCCTCGGTTTACCGGCACTTTCAGGACATTGGAGAATTTATTGACGAGATTCAGAGCCTTGAACGCCGGGCGCGCCCGAGCGATCAGCAGACAGAGCTTTTTACCCCCCATAAGACATGATTGCCCTGGCCGACGGACTCCCCCTGGTTCGCCTCGATGATGGCGAAGTCGTTCCCTTTGAGCGCAACTGGCTGCTCCGCGCGCTGCTCTCCGCGGCAGAACGCGCCGGATACCGCAAATGGTGGCTGGCGGAGCACGTAGCCGAGAGTGTTACGGCATACCTCGCGCTCCAGTACGAGGGAACGGTGGTAACGGTCCCCGGCCTGACGACAGCGGTGCAGTCGGCACTGCAAGTGATCGGCTACGGGGAGGTGGCCCCGCACGTAGCACCCGGCACCCCCGCAGTGCGCCTCTCGCTGGTGGACCTCGCGGAAGAAGCCGGGACGGGCTACGAACTGCTCTTCTTCAACCGGCTGGGCGAGCGCGTCCAGACGCTGATCAACGGCGGCACGACCTTTCTGGAGCTGGTCGACCTCGCCCCCTGCGTCCGTCAACTCCGCTCCCGCAAAGTCTGGAGCCGCGACTGCCACGCCCTCCAAGCGGAGATCGTCTCCTTCGTCCGCACCCAAGCCCAAACCACCCCTACGGGCGAACCGCTAACTGTCACCCTCTCCTAGGCCACTTCGTGGGCCACTGCGTGGCTTTTTTGTGCATTATCCCGTGCGGGATTGGCACGGGAAGGGGAAATCGGGATGAAAACGGAGGTATATAACGCGGGCGTCAGTTTTCGGATTTCGGCCATGGGGTACCGGGCGCTTTGCCATGCAATCCGCAGCGTTCCCGGGGTGGTGGGGCTCACCCGACATCGCACTTCCTTCTGGTCCAGCGAGGGCATCTGTGCGGAGTTCTCATTCAGAAATCACGACTTCATCATTGAGATTGATCAGTGGGATGGTGCCCTCTGGGTCATGACCAAAAATGGGCAATGCCTCCCCGAGGAAATGCAAATCCTGAGAGATGCCGTTGATCAGACCGGGGCGGAGTTAGGCTTCCTCGGCCGCCTGTGGCAAAGATTCGTCGCTGGTAGCTTCATCTAGGAGATGGGAAAATAGAGTAAAAGTCACGTGAGAGTGCGGGGTCAGTCCTTGAAACTTGAAATTTCCTCACAAATCCGTCAGCGTCAAGATTCAAGGCCTGACCCCGTGAGACAGTTTAGTTTTGTCGTTCAAGGTATCGGCGCACAGTTCGAATGTCCTGCTGTGTGGCTGTCGGTTCTCGGTGCCGGGCCCAGAATCTTGACGGGTTGTGTTATGAGGAGATTTCAAGTTTCAAGGCTGGCACCGCTCGCTCATGTTACTCGATTAATCGATGTTTTTCAATTCCGCCAAATGCATTTATATAAAATCGGACGCTGTGTTTAGGAGTGGTTTTTGATTGGTAATCAAAAATCCATTCATAAAAACTTTTTCTGGAAACCTCAGGGCCATGCATCAACTCGATTGGTATATCATTTTTCACACAATACGCCACAATATGATTCTGAGCGATAACTTGGGCGCGACTGTCGCAAACATACATAGCACAGAGAGCCAGCATTGCCACCAAAACAAGGAACAATATAATTTTTACTTTCATTTTAATTATAGCTATTTCTCAGCAATCCTGTGAACCCTGTTTCTAAAATAACCTTATAGCCTTGAAATCGAATACAATACCCCGTCCCGGGGGCGTTGTAGATATTCCAGCAATTGTCACTATATTACGCAAAGCAGTGATCAGCGGGGTCAGCGCCAAGATTCAAGGTCTGACCCCGCGAATGTGCCTGATGGAGAACGGTTTCGTCCGTCGGCTCATGAGAAGTATTTGAATCCGCCCCGCGCGCCAGAAGCAGGTCGCAGGCATCTGGTTGTGCGTTGTACACGGCTGCCT
>JBEBWR010000024.1:0-22907 GCA_040392045.1 Chthoniobacter flavus
CCCGCCTGATCCATTTGCACGATACCAAATACGACGAATACGTCTCCCTCGCCGCCAGCCGTCATAGCCGCAAGGAGATTATCCAGGCAACGCGTGGCGATATTGTCGACCGGCAGGGCATCCCCGTGGCGCTAAGCCGTCCGCTGAAGGTAATGATCGCGGATGGCAGCCTCATCGAGAGCCCCGAAGTGATCGCTGAAGAGATTGGCGATCTGCTGGAGATGCCGCGCGAAGAGCTGCTGGAAAAGCTGCAAACCAAGCGGAAGTATCAGGTTGTCCGCAAGGAGATCCCCGAAAGCGTTGCCGCAGAGATTCAGACCCGCCTGCTGGCGAAGCGCCTGCGGGGCGTCCACTTTGAGCAGTCGGCCCGACGGGTCTATCCGAACGACAGCATGCTCTGCCACGTGGTGGGGTATGTGAACTCGAATCTCCTCGGCGTACAGGGCGTAGAGTTGACGATGGAGAAGTACCTGCGCGGTCGCGACGGGTTCCGCTTCGTCGAGCAGGACCGGCTGGGGCGCGAGATCGTACCCTACCGGGGGCAGGAGCGTCCGCCGCGTCCGGGGTACCACGTCCGCCTGACGGTGGACATGGGGATTCAGAACATCGTTGAGGAGGAGTTGGGGGCCGCCTTTGAGAAGTACAACCCCGAAGTGGCCACGGCCCTGATGATGGACCCGAAGACGGGGCGCATCATGGCGCTGGCGAATTTTCCGAACTACAACCCGAACGAACCGGGTAAGGACGGCGGGGCGGGCGAGGCAAACGCCGCGGTGATCAACATCGTGGAGCCGGGGTCGACCTTCAAGATCGTCACCGCCGCTTCCGCGCTGGATGACGGCGACGTGCAACTGAGCACCGTGATCAACTGCGAGGGCGGACTTTTTCACTACGGCGGCGGCAAGCCGCTGAAAGACCACGGGCGCGGACCGTTCCCGAACCTTACCGTGGAGAATATCCTCGTGCGCTCCAGTAATATTGGCGCCGCCAAGCTGGCGCTGAAAATGGGGGAGAACCGCTTTTACAGTCACCTGCGCAGCTTCGGTTTTGGCGAGCAGACCGGGGTCGCCCTGCCGGGCGAGGTCCGGGGGATTGTGCACGCCCCGGGCAGCGCCGGATGGAATAACATCTCCATCACCCGGATGCCGATCGGGCAGGGCGTGGCCACCACGCCGATCCAGATGGTGACGGCGGTGAGCGCCATCGCCAATGGCGGAAATCTGATGATGCCGCAGGTGGTGGAGGAAATCTTTGACGACGAGGGAAAGACGGTCGTGGCGTATGAGCCGACGGTGGTGCGCCGCGTGGTACGCGAGGAGACGACTGAACTGGTGAAAAAAGCGCTCGCAAATGTGGTCACCCGCGGCACGGCGAAATCGGCGGCGGTCAAAGGCTTCAGCGTTGCGGGCAAGACCGGTACGGCGGAAAAAGCCGCCAAGACCGGCGGATACGCCAAGGGGAAATATGTCGTCTCTTTCATCGGATTCATGCCGGCGGAGAATCCGCGCTTCGTTCTACTGGTCCTGCTGGACGACTGCCGCACTCCGCACGGATCAAACTATGGTGGCACCATAGCTGCTCCTGTCTTTGCCCGCATTGCAGAGCGTACCGCGAATTACCTTGGTATGCAGCCCGACAACGCCCTCCCCGATGCGCCTGCTACGATCAAGCTGACGCAGGCCAGTCGCTAAAACGCCTGATAGCAAACCCAGAAGGAGAGGCCTTTTCAACCCATGCAACTTAAAGAGCTACTTTCAAAACTCCCCACCGTGATGACCGTGGGCCCGACGGATCGTGAAGTCACGGCGATCTGCTATGACTCCCGTCGCGTGAAGAAGGGAGCCGTATTCGTAGCCCTCAAAGGCGAAAATGTGGACGGCACCCAGTTCATTGACTCCGCCATTGAGCGCGGAGCCGTCGCCATTGTCTGCGAGCAGGAGCATCCCGCGCGGAAAGCGACGCAGGTCGTCGTCGCCAACGCCCGCGAAGCGCTCGCCGACCTCGCTGCCGCCTTTTACGGACGCCCCTCGCTGGCGCTCAAGACGGTCGGTATCACCGGGACGAACGGGAAGACTACCACGGCCTTCCTCGTCAAGCATATCTGCGAAGCCGCGCTGATGCGCTGCGGGCTGATCGGCACGGTTCGGTACGAAGTGGGCGACCGCATCCTCCCCGCGCTGCATACCACGCCGGAGTCGGCCGATCTTCAGGAGCTTTTCTACCAGATCCGCTCGGCGGGGTGTAAAGCCGCCGTGGCCGAGGTGTCGTCTCACGCCATCTTCCAGCAACGCACGCGGAACACGGAGTGGGACGTGGCGGTCTTTACGAACCTCACGCAGGATCATCTCGACTACCACCTCTCGATGCACAGCTACTTCCAGACGAAGGCGAGTCTCTTCCTCGGGCTGCCGGAGCAGAAGAAAAAGAAGGGTATCCCGGTGGTGAATATCGACGACGTCTGGGGGCAGAAGCTCATTACGCAGATCACGCAGGAGAAGGGGCAGGCGGTAACCTACGGTCTGAACGCCCGGGCCGATTTCCGTGCCAGCAACGTGAAGAGCGACCTCTCCGGCAGCCAGTACCAGCTGGAGGCCAAGGGGCGCACTTACCTCGTACGGCTGCCGCTGATCGGCGGCTTCAACGTCTCCAATTCTCTCGCCGCGCTGGCTGCCACGTCGATGCTCGGGATCGACCTGCGCACGGCGGTCAAAGCGCTCGCCACCGCCCCGGCGGTGCCCGGACGGCTGGAGCCGGTCCCGGTGAAGCGGAAGTTCCGCGTCTTTGTCGACTACGCCCATACGGAGGACGCGCTCAAGAATGTCCTCCAGACCCTGCGCGATCTCCGGCCCCGGCGGCTCATCGCCGTCTTCGGCTGCGGCGGCGACCGTGACCGGACCAAACGCCCGAAGATGGCGGCAACGGTCGAAAGCCTCGCCGACTGGGCGGTGGTCACCTCCGACAATCCCCGCAAGGAGAACCCCGAAGCAATCATTGAAGAGGTGAAAGCCGGGTTTCGCCGCAAGGCTTACGAAGCGATTCCCGACCGCCGGGAGGCGATCTACCGCGCCATCTCGCTCGCCGAGCCGGGAGACATCGTACTCATTGCCGGAAAGGGCCACGAGACCTACCAGGAATTTGCCGATCATACCATCCCCTTTGACGATCTCGCCGTCGCCCGCCTCGCCGTAGAGGCGCGGCCCGTCGACCTCGAATAACCCCGCACTCCCTCATCCCCTCATCCTTCTGACCTTCAATGGACCCCACCCCACTGCTCTCCATCGCCCAATGGGCCAACGGCACGCTCGACGGAGCGGACCGCAGGGTGGAGCGTGTCTGCACCGATACGCGGGCATTGCAAGCGGGGGATCTCTTTGTCGCGCTCAAGGGGGAGAACTTTGACGGACACGCCTTTGTCGATCAGGCCGCCAAGGCCGGAGCGGCAGCCGCCATCGTCGAGCGCGGCTGGATGCCCGTCGCTCCGCTTCCTGAGGGCTTTGCGCTGATCCGTGTGGCCGACGGACTGGCGGCGCTTCAGGCCATCGCCCGGGCTTATCGCGCCACGCTGCCGCTGCGCGTCATTGGCATCACCGGAAGCAGCGGGAAAACGAGCACGAAAGATTTCACCGCCGCTGTCCTTAGCCGGAAGTACCGTGTGCTCAAGACGGAGGGGAATTTCAACAACCACATCGGCCTGCCGCTGACACTGCTGCGAGCCACATCGCAGGACGAGATCGGCGTGATCGAAATGGGGATGAATCATCCCGGCGAGATCGCGCCGCTCGCCGCTATCGCGCGGCCCGAGGCGGGGCTGATCACCAATATTGGCGTGGCGCACATTGAGCACATGGGCAGCCGCAACGCCATTGCGCTGGAGAAAGGGATGCTGGCCGAGGCACTCCCCGAGGGCGGCACGCTGGTGCTCCCTGCCGGAGACGATTTTTCCCGTCGCATCGCCGCTCGCTCCAAGGCGCGGACATTGCTCGCCGGATTGACCCACGAAAGCGAAGTGGCGGTACAGGGTGAACTGCTGGAGACCGGTTTTTCCGGAAGCCGCTTCCGCGTGGAGCGGAGCGACGAGGTGGCCGAGGTCACCCTGCCCGTACCGGGGGTGCACATGGTGGAGAACGCGCTTTTGGCGCTGGCGATGGGAAGCGCCTTTGGGGTTTCACTCGCGGAAGGTGCGGAAGGGCTTGCGGAAAGCCGACTGACCAAAGGGCGGCTGGAGCACAAGACGATCCGCGGTATTCATTTTCTGGACGACAGCTACAACGCCAATCCCGACTCCATGCGGGCGGCGCTGGCGACCCTCGCGGCGCTGCCGACGGAGCGGGCGCGCATCGCCGTCCTCGGGCGCATGGGCGAGCTGGGATCGCAATCCGAGACGGGGCACCGCTCCGTGGGTGAAGCCGCTGCCCGGGCGGGAATCGACACGCTCATCGCCGTCGGCGACGAGGCGCACTGGATCGCCGCTTCCGCCGCGCTCGGCGGGCTTTCGCAGGTGCATCACGTCGGCGATCCCGCCGCGGCCGCCCGCCTTCTTTCCACGCTGGCGCATCAGGGTGATCTCGTCCTGATCAAAGGCAGCCGCTCCGCCCGGATGGAGCGCGTGCTCGAACAGCTCGAACTCCTTTCCTCTCAATCCGCATCCTGACCCCTTTCGCGTGCTTTACTACCTTCATACTCTTAGCGAAACGATCGACGGCCTGAACGTCTTTCGTTACATTACCTTTCGCGCCGTAGGGGCCGCGATGACGGCATTCCTGCTCTGCCTGATCTTTGGGAATCGCGTGATCCGCAAGCTCATTTCGCTGAAGATCGGCCAGCCGATCCGCACGGCGGAAGAGGTGCACAAGCTTGCGGAGCTGCACGGCGGAAAGAAGGGAACGCCCACGATGGGCGGTGTTCTGCTGCTCGGAGCCGTCGCGGTCTCCACGATCCTCTGGGCGCGCCCGGATAACCAGTTCGTCTGGCTTGCGCTTGGCTCCATGCTCTGGCTCGGGCTCCTCGGGTTCCTCGATGACTATCTGAAGGTGGCGAAGAAGAAGTCGGACGGGCTGCCGGGGCGGCTGAAGCTCGCGGGGCAATTCGCGCTGGCGGGGGTGGTGTCGTGGTTCTTCCTTTCCAATCCGGAGCTACAGGTGCAGGCGCAGCAGCTCTACGTCCCCTTTTACAAGGAGCCGCTGGTCAATCTCGGGCTGGCGACGGTCATCCTCTACGCGCTGGTGGTGGTGGGAACATCGAACGCCGTGAACCTCACCGACGGCCTCGATGGTCTCGCGACGGGCTGTACCATCACGGCGGCTTCGGCCTATGCCGTGCTCGCCTATGTGGCAGGGAACAGCAAGGCCGCCGCGTACCTCCAGATCCCTTACTGCCCGCAAGCCGGGGAACTGGCGATCCTCTGCACGGCGCTCGTGGGCGCGGGCATGGGCTTCCTATGGTTTAACTGCTATCCGGCACGTGTCTTTATGGGCGACACGGGGGCGCTCGCCATTGGCGGCGTGCTCGGCGTGGTGGCGATCTGCACGAAGCAGGAACTGCTGCTGCTCGTAGTGGGCGGGATCTTTGTGATCGAAGCACTCTCGGTGATTCTGCAAGTGCTCAGCTTCAAGCTCACGGGCAAGCGGCTTTTCCGGATGTCGCCGATCCATCATCACTTTGAGTTAATGGGCTGGAAGGAGAATACCGTGATCGTCCGCTTCTGGATTATCTCCCTGATGTTCGCCTGCCTCGGCCTTGCGACCCTGAAGCTGCGGTAATCTTTTTTCTTTCATGCAATCTCCCTATACCTCGCGAAAAGTGGCGGTCTTCGGCCTCGGAGCCAGCGGACGCGCTGCCGCCCGGCTGCTGCTGCGCCATGGCGCGGAGGTCACGCTGCTCGATGGCGGCTCCGGCGCGGCGCTGGAGCAGGCGGCGGAGGAACTGCGCGGCGAGGGAATGAACGTGGTGCTCGGCCCGGAAGCGGAGCGGCATCAGGGCGGCTACGACTACGGCGTGGTCAGCCCGGGAATTGATGTGGCGGTCCCGCTGGTGCGCAACTTCATCGCGGCGCATCCTGACGCCATCGTGATCGGAGAGATCGAGCTGGCCTTCTCGCTCTGCGCCTGCCCGGTCGTGGCGATCACGGGGACGAATGGCAAGACGACGACGACCCAGCTCGTGGAGCAGATGCTCAATGCCTGCGGAGTCCGTACCCGTGCAGCGGGGAATATCGGTCCGGCGTTCTCCGAGCGGGTCCATGAAAGCAGCGGGCTGGATCTCTTTACGCTGGAGGTCAGTTCGTTCCAGTTGGAGACGATCCGGGAGTTCCGCCCCGACGTGGCGGTCTGGCTGAATTTTGAAGCGGACCATCTCGATCGCTACCCATCCATGGAGGCGTACCGGGAGGCGAAGCTGCGGATTTTTGAAAACCAGCGGGAGAGCGATTTCGCAGTAGTGAAGCTCGGCAGTCCGCTGCCGGAGTTGAAGGCGCGCGTGATCACCTTCTCCGCTTACGAGCGCGGGGGCGATCTCGATCTGCGCGACGGCGTGATCCATTTTCACGGGCAGCCCGTCCTGCGGCTCTCCGATACGCATCTGCGGGGGCTGCATAACGCGGAGAACCTGATGGCGGCGCTTGGCGTCGGCGCGGCGCGGGGGCTTCCCTTTGAGCCGATGGTGCGCGCTCTCTGCGACTACCGCGCCCTGCCGCACCGCTGCGAACTTGTACGCACGCTGGAGGGAGTCGACTACGTGAATGACTCGAAGGCGACGAACCTCGACGCGCTGGAGAAGGCGCTGCTCTCGGAGGAGCGTCCGGTGATCCTGATTGCCGGAGGGAAGGACAAGGGCTTTGAATTTGACTCGCTTGTTAAGCTCGTTGGAGAGCGGGTGCAGTCGGCGGTGCTCATCGGCGAGATGGCGCAGCGGATTGCCGAAAGCTGGGCCGACGTGACCGAATGCGTTCCGGCCGCGACGCTCGCAGAAGCCGTGGAGGTTGCCCGAAGCAAGGCGGCTTCCGGATCGGTAGTGCTTTTCTCTCCGGGGACCTCGTCCTTTGATATGTTCCGCAGCTACGCGGACCGGGGCGATCGCTTCCGTGACCTCGTGCAGAACCTTTGATGACTTTTTTAAACTCCTGATTGACCTATGAAACTGCGCCAGATGATCTCACCCAAGAAGGTACAGGCGACGGCGACACGTCGTACCAACGCTTCCACACGAGCCGCCAATATGGAAGAAGAGGAGGAGCCGACGATCCGGTTCTCGACGGCGTTTGTCGTCGTGCTGCTGCTGCACATGGTGGCGTTCGGCGGGGTCTACACGTTCGACGCCCTCAAGGTGAACCGCTCTTCGAAGAGCGCCGCCACTGCGGAAGAGGCGAAAAAGGACGCTGAAGACCTCGCGCCGGTATCGCCAGCCGCGGCGCTCGCCAGCGCCGGACAGAGCGCGGCTCAGAGTACCCCTGCCGCACCCGTGCAGAAGCAGGAGACCGTGACGCCGCAGACCGTCGCATCCACCACCACGAAAACACCCGCCAAAGCGCCCGCCGCGCCGTCCACCAAGGTCGCCGCGTCCGGCGAGATCCACGTGGTGAAAAAAGGCGAGAACCCCGTGACCATCGCCAAGCATTATGGCGTGGACTACGAGACGCTGCTGACGCTGAACAAGATTGACGATCCGCGCCGTCTCCGGATCGGCCAGAAACTCCAGATCCCCGTGAAGTAATTATAGACGGCGGCCCGGGGCCGCCTTTTTCCATGACGAAGTACCTGACCGGTTTCCTTTTTTCCATCATCTCGATGCTGGTCATCGGCGTCCTGATGCTTTTCAGCACAGGTGCCTACGCCCGGGATGCCCACGGAGACCCGTACTACTTCATCAAGCGCCAGCTCATGTGGCTGGCCGTGGGCGTGGTAGTCTGCTGCATCACCGCCTGCATCGATTACCGGCTCTGGAAGCGGTTTCTCAAGCCGCTTTTTATCGCTACCGCGCTGCTTCTTGCGGCGTGTTTTCTTTTTCGCGAGATCAACGGCGCACAGCGCTGGATTCGTTTCGGGGGCTTTTCGTTGCAGCCTTCGGAGATTGCGAAGATCACCGCGATG
The DNA here is from genome assembly GCA_040392045.1 of Chthoniobacter flavus. GTDB lineage: Bacteria > Verrucomicrobiota > Verrucomicrobiia > Chthoniobacterales > Chthoniobacteraceae > DATMFV01. The sequence continues at coordinate 8,085 of JBEBWR010000024.1, forward strand.
GTTTTTCTCGCGTCGTGGCTGTCGGACTATAAGGAGGAGGTTCGCAACTTCTGGAAGGGGTTCGTCCTGCCGCTGGGGATTACCGGGATTCTGATCGGGCTGATCGCCGCCGAAGTCGATCTGGGGACAGCGGCGCTTATCAGCGCGGCGTCAATGGTGGTGATGTTCATCGCGGGAACGCGCTGGGTTTACCTCGGGCTGGTGGCCAGCGGAGGGCTTGCCGGGCTGATCGCCGTGGCTGTCAGTATGCCTCAGCGTCTTTCGCGCCTGGTGGCGTTCATGGATCTGGAAGCTCATAAGTCCGGGGCCGGGCATCAGCAGTACGAGGGCCTCATTGCGTTAGTCTCCGGTGGACTCTGGGGGCTGGGCTTGGGGAACGGACGACAAAAGATGTTTTACCTTCCGTTTGCCCATACGGATTTTATCTTTCCGATGATCGGAGAGGAGCTGGGGCTGGTTTGCGTCCTCTTTGTCATTTTTACCTATATCCTGCTGCTCATTTGTGGCATCTCCATAGCGATGAATGCCAGCGATCTCTTCGGGACTCTCCTTGCCTCCGGGCTGGTGTCGCTGGTGGGGATTCAGGCGGCGCTGAATATCGCGGTGACCACGGCTATGCTGCCGAATAAGGGCATCGCGCTTCCCTTCATCAGCTACGGCGGCTCCAGCCTCGTCTTTTCCATGGCGGGCGTGGGCCTGATTATCAATATTTACCGACAGGGCGCCACGGAGCGCTCCATCAGAATGGCCGTGCGTCATCCGCTGCGCACCGCCTCAATGATGCCACAACCGCAGAGACCATGAAGATCGCAATCGCAGGTGGAGGAACGGGCGGGCATCTCTTTCCGGCGCTGGCCGTGGGAGAGGTGCTGAAGGAGCGCGGGCATGAGGTGCTCATTTTTATCTCGGAGAAGGAGGTCGATGCGCTGGCGATCAGGGGCCGGGACGAGTTCCGGTTTGAAAAGCTGCCGAGCGTGGGGATGCCGCGGATTTTTTCTCCTGCGATCCTGAGTTTTTTTTCGCGCTTCAACGCCAGCCTGAAACCGTGTCGCCGGATCTTTGCCGACTTTCAGCCCGACGCCGTGCTCGGGATGGGCGGGTTTACCTCCACGCCGCCGATCCTCGCGGGCAGGATGCGGGGAGTGCCCACACTGGTGCATGAGTCAAACGCCATTCCGGGAAAGGCAAACCGGCTCAACGCCCGGCTGGCCGACCGCGTACTGCTTGGCTTTGAGGAATGCCGTCGGCATTTCGGCAAAGCGCGCTGCGTGCTTACGGGGACGCCGATCCGGCGGTCGTTGAAACGGCGCGTGGACCGGGAGACGGCGCTGGCGATGTTCGGGCTGCGGCCGGACGCCATTACCGTTCTCGTCATGGGCGGCAGCCAGGGAGCGCATGGGATCAACGCGGCGATGATCGCGGCGCTGCCGATCCTTGCGAAAGGGCACTACCAGTTTATTCACCTGACCGGTCTGAACGACGAGGCGGCGGTACACGAGGCCTATCAGACGCATGGGCTTCCGGCGTATGTTGCGGCGTTCAGCCATGAGATGGAGATCGCTTACTCCGCCGCCGATCTGGCGATTGCGCGCTCGGGAGCGGCGAGTCTCTCGGAGATTTCCTGTTTCGGATTGCCGACCATCCTGATCCCGTACCCTCATGCGGCGGAGAATCACCAGCAGTACAATGCGGAGATTTTTGCCCGGGCGGGCGCGGCGACGCTGCTTAAGGAGGCCGATACTACGGGCGAGAGCCTCGCTGCGGTCATCCGGAATCTGACGGCGCACACCGGGCAGCTCCAGACGATGTCGGAGCGCTGCCGTACTCTTTCGCCGGACGACGGGGCCGAACAGGTGGCGACCGTGGTGGAGGAACTCGCCGCCGGACGGGGGAAAAAGGGCGCCTGAACGAGCAGCGATGCCCCCGATTTACGATTTTGATGGAGAAGGGTGAAAAAAGCATGAGGGATACGAGCCAGATTCTTGCGGAGATCCTGGTGGACGGTGCATTGCGCGTGCATCTCATCGGCGTGGCAGGCTCGGGCATGAGCGGGCTTGCGGGATTGCTGCTGGCGATGGGGCATCAGGTCTCGGGATCGGATAAGGTAACTACGGTGGAAGTGGAGCGGCTACGCGGGCTGGGGCTGGAGTTTCATCAGCCGCAGTCGGCGGAGAATGTGCAGCAGGCCGACCTGGTCATTTTTTCTTCCGCGATCCGTCCGGGCAATCCGGAGTACGACGAAGCGGTGCGGCTGGGCCTGAGCATGGTACGCCGCGCCGACGCGCTGGCGGCGGTGATGCAGGGCAAGCGCGGCATCATTGTCTCGGGGATGCACGGGAAGACGACGACTTCCTCCATGACGGCGCATGTATTGCGTACCGGAGGGGTCCGTCCGTCGCACTACGTGGGAGCGGAAATCCCGATCCTCGGTACAAATGCGCATTGGGACCCCGAGGGCGAGTGGTTCGTCGCCGAGGGAGACGAGAGCGACGGGACGCTGGCGAATTATCACGTGGAGCATGTGATCGTCCTGAATATTGAGGAGGAGCATCTCGACTACTACGACGATCTCGACGCGATCCTTTCCGTCTTCTCCAAGCTGAACCGGCAGACCTCCGGCCTGACGATCTATTGCGCGGACGACCCGCACGCCTCGGCGCTTTGCGTGCCGCTGGAGCGCTCGGTGTCGTATGGTGAAAGCGCGCAGGCGGATTACCGGCTGGAGAATCTGCGCATGGCCGATTTCCGGTCCCATTTTGAAGTGTGGCAGGGGGACGGGAAACTCGGTGAGGTGATGCTTAATGTCCCGGGGCGGCATAACGCAAGCAACGCGGTGGCCGTGATCGCGCTGGCAAGCGAGATGGGCGTGCCCTTTGAGAAAATCGCCGCGGGGCTGGCGACCTTCAGCGGAGCGCGCCGGCGCTTTGAGGTGAAGTATCGCAGCAACCGCTTCCTCGTCGTGGACGATTACGCGCACCATCCGAGCGAGCTGAAGGCCACGCTGGCGACGGCGAAAGCGAGCGGACGGCAGCGGGTGGTCACGCTCTTTCAGCCGCACCGTTTTACGCGGACTCAGGCGCTGAAAGAGGAGTTTGGCCGGGCGTTTGACGATGCGGATCTGGTATTTGTCAGCGAAATCTATCCAGCCAGCGAGCCGCCGATTGAAGGCGTGACCGGGCAACTGATCGTGGACGCCATGAAGGCGCATGGGCACGACGGCGGACGCTACCTTCCGGACCGGCGCGAGATGCTGCTGGAGGTGGGGCGACTGCTCCAGCCCGGCGACTGCATCCTGACGATGGGCGCGGGCGATATCCATGAGCTGGGCAAAGTGCTCGCGCGCGATCTCGCGCGACTGGAAGCCTTGCAGGAGGCCATGGGCGAGGGGATCGTCCGCCTCTACGAGCCGCTGGCAAAGCATACGACGATCCGCGTGGGCGGACCCGCGCAGTATTGGGCGGAGCCGGAGACGGAGGAAGGGTTCGCGCGGCTCGTGGCCTGGTGTCATGCGGAGAAAGTCCCGCTGACCGTGATCGGGCGCGGGTCGAACCTGCTGATCCGCGACGGCGGGATCGCAGGCGTGGTGGCGCGGCCGGCACGCGGAGAGTTCAAAGAGATTTCCTACGATGGCACGACGCTCACGGCGGGAGCCGGGGTGAAGTACAAGGAGGTGGCGCTGACGGCGCGCTCCGCCGGAATCGCGGGGCTGGAGTGGATGGAGGGCATCCCCGGAAACGTCGGCGGAAGCCTGCGCATGAACGCCGGAGCAATGGGCTCGGAGACGTTCCGCCATGTCGTCTCGGTACGACTGGTGGACCATGAGGGGCGGATCATCACTCGGACGCCGGAGGAGATGGAGATTCACTACCGGAGCGTTCCCACGCTACGGGAAAACTACGTGCTGGCCGCTACTTTCCGGGGCGAGCCGGGCAATCCCGAGGAGATCGCGGAGCGGCTGGAGGCGTCGATGACCAAGCGGCGTACCTCGCAGCCCCGGGAGTCGAGCGCGGGGTGTATCTTCAAGAATCCGCAGCCCTGTCCCGCCGGAAAACTGGTGGAGGAACTGGGGCTCAAGAACGCGCAGGAAGGCGCGGCGCGGGTCTCCGACGTACATGGCAACTTTATCGTGAACGACGGCGGGGCCTCTGCCGAAGAGGTGCTCACGCTGATCGACCGGGTGAAACAGCGGGCCCGCGAAGAGCGCGGCATTGAGCTGGAGTGTGAAGTGCAGGTGATCGGCCAGCGCGATTCTTTTCTTTTATGACGACTGACTTTTCCAAAATCCGTATCGCAGTTCTGGCAGGTGGACCTGGCTCGGAGCGCGTCGTGTCGCTTTCCGCCGCAGAGGCAGTGGCAGACGCGCTGCGCTCGCTGGGGGCTGACGTAGTGGAGGTGGACGTGAAAGGGCCGGGCTTTACCGTGCCCGAGGGGACGGACCTCGCTTTCAATATCATTCACGGAACTTTTGGCGAAGACGGGCAGGTCCAGCGCGAGCTGGAGGCCCAAGGGGTTCGCTACACGGGCGAAGGCGTTGCGGGGAGCGAGCTGGCGTTTGACAAGATTCTCAGCAAGCGCTGCTTTGAGGAGCACGGGATTCCCACGGCGAAGTACGAGGTGGTCCGCGCCGGAGAGACGCCGGCGCTGCCGCTGCCGTATGTGATCAAAGCGCCGCGGGAAGGGTCGAGCGTGGGCGTCTACATTGTGCGGACGCCGGAGGAGATCGCTCCCGCCGTGGCCGAGGCCGCAAAGTTCGGCGAGCGGCTGCTGGTTGAAGAGTATGTCGCGGGGCGGGAACTGACCGTTGGTATCCTCGGCGACCTCGCGCTGCCGGTGATTGAGATCTGCCCGAAAGAGGGGTTCTACGATTTTGCCAATAAATACCCGTTCCTCGATCCGCAGGGGAAAGGGGCCGCCGACCATTTCTGCCCTGCGCCGCTGGATGACGCTACGACGAAGCACGTTCAGGAAACGGCGCTCGCAGCCCATCGCGCTTTGGGGCTGGAGGTCTACTCACGGGTCGATTTCCTGCTGCGGGAGGATGGCTCCATCGTGGTGCTGGAGATCAACACGATCCCCGGAATGACCCGCGCCAGCCTGCTTCCTGAAGCTGCCGCGAAGGTCGGCATTGCCTTTCCGCAGCTTTGTGAGAAAATTGCCCGGCTTTCTCTCGCCCGTCCCTAGCTGTCCCTCGTCATGATCCATCGTCGTCCCTCCCGCAATCAACGTCGCAAGCCGGCCAAGAACCTGCTTGAGGTCTCGGTCCGTGCGCAGTTCGCCAATAAGCAGCGCAACCGGCGGATCGCCGGCGTGCTCGCCAGAGTGGTGCTGGTGTTTGCCGTGATCGGAGGGATGGCCTATGGCGCGAAGGAGGCGATGCGCCGCCTTTTCTGGGAGAATCCGAAGTACGATCTGGCCGTTGTCGAAGTGCGCAACCCTGGCGGATCGCTGGAGCGCGAAGTGGTGCTGGCGGCGTCGAAGCTGAAGCTCGGTGAGAGCATTTTCAGCATCGACCTTTCGGACGCCCGCGAAGCCCTCACGGCGCTGCCCCGGGTAGAGGCAGCGGAGCTGCGCCGGGTATTGCCGAACAAGGTGACGATTGACCTCACGGAGCGCCGTCCTGTGGCGTGGCTGGCGGAGATGGGCGTGGAAGATCCGGCGACGGCGGATAGCTCCTTTCTGATTGATGCCGAGGGGAATCTTTTCCGTGCCAAAGAGCGTGCGGTGGCGTCCCTGCGCCTGCCGGTGATTTATGGCGTGCAGCCGCAGAACTATCTGGCGGGGGACAAAGTTACGGTACCGGAGCTGGAAGCCGCGCTGGAGCTGATCTGTCGGAATGGCGAAATCGGTCAGGTCGGCATCCGCAAAGTCGATCTCAGCAAGGGCTACTGCATGCTCGTCACCGACATTCGCGGTCGGCGCATTTCCTTCCCGTTTGACAAGGCGGACTATCATCTCGACCGCCTCGCGCAGGTGCTGGAAGCGACCACCAATCGCGGCCTGGATGTGCAGACCGTGAATCTGTTGGTGGAGAAAAACGTTCCGGTCACATTGGTGAGCCATACCGATGAACTGCCGCCCGCGCCGGAGAAAGCGGTCGCCCCGGTGGCAGCCACCACGGAGGGCACGCAACCGCCCGCGGAATCCGAGGGGACGCAGGTTTCCGAAAAAACCACGCCTGCGCCGACTCCAAAGGCGACCCCGAAAGAACCAAAGGAATCCAAAAAGACGCAGACCAGACGGAGCAGCCAGACGGCGCGGAAGGCCACGCCGGCTTCCTCCCGAACGAAAAAGCCGGAGGTCCGTCGGGCCACGCCGGTCGCGCCGCCGACGGAGCGGTTTATTCCGAGGGCGGTGCCGGTGCATCGCTAAGAAAGTAAAACGAGGAGGCAGTCGTTCCATGGCCAGAGATTACATTGTCGTTGGCGTAGAGATCGGGACCTCGAAGGTTTGCGCAGTGGTGGGCGAGGGGCGCGAGACCGGACCGATCAAGCCGTTGGGCATCGGATGCTCGCCCTCGCGAGGCGTACGCAAGGGCGAGGTCATTGATTACGAGACGGCGCAGCGCTGCCTGCGCGAAGCGATTCAGGAGGCGGGAGGGAAGGCGGACGTCGACATCCGCTCGGTATTTCTCGGGGTGACGGGATCACATTTGGAGAGCTATAGCAACCGGGGTGTCATCAACCTCCCCGACGACCGCGACGAGATCGACGAGACGGATTACGAAGATGTGGAGGTGAGCGCGCGCGACGTGGTCATCCCGCAGACGAATACCTTTTTGCACTCCATCCCGCAGGGCTACTACGTGGATGGCCACGACGGCGTGCTCAACCCCATCGGGATGCTGGGACGGCGGCTGGAGGCCGATTTTCACCTGATCCACGGCGTGACCACGCGGATGCGGAATTCGATCCGCTGCGTGAAGGAACTCGATCTGGAGGTCGAGGAAGTCGCCTTCAACGGCTGGATGGCGGCGCAGATGGTGCTGACTCCGGACGAGCGCGACCTCGGGGCGCTGGCGATTGATATCGGCGGCGGTACGATTGACTACGTGCTCTACATCGACGGCGTGGTCCGGCAGAGCGGCGTACTCGCCGTGGGGGGCGACCATATCACGAACGACCTTTCCATGGGCCTGCGCATTCCGATGGCGCGCGCGGAGCGCCTGAAAATCGACGAAGGCAGCGCGATGCCGGGCCGGAACGATCTGATCCACCTGAAAGCCGACGCGGGCTTCGCCGGAGCGGAGATTGAGCGCGAGATGCTCGATACGATCATCCACTGCCGCATGGAGGAAGCGCTGCAACTGGTCCGGCGCACGCTGGAGAAGGAGGCATGGCTGGAAATGCTCGGCGGGGGGATCGTGCTCACCGGCGGCGGATCGCAGCTTCGCGGTTTGGTCGAACTGGCCGAGGACGTCTTTGATCAGCCTGTACGATTGGCGTTTGAGCCGGGAATGTCCAAGGCGGTGGCGGATGACCCGAAGTTCTCCGCCGTGATGGGGCTGCTCTATTTCGGTCGCGATTTCTATGCGAATCAGCCGGAGGAAACCGGACTTCTGGGGAAACTCGGGCGCATCTTTCGTCGATAACCTCTCCTGCCATGATTGATCTCTCCACCCGCCGCCAGTTTACGCAGCCGCTCACTTACCGGATCGTAGGGTTTGGGGGCGCGGGCCTTCAGGTGCTTGATCGTCTGCTTCAGGCGGGAGCCGCTCCGGCGCTGCTGGTCGCTGCCGACACCGACCGGCGACTGCTGGAAGGGGCGAAAGCGGGCGAGAGAATCCTGCTCGGCTGCGTGAGCACCGGCGGACTGGGGACCGGCGGCGACCCCGAGGTGGGACGCGCCTCGCTGGAAGAGAACCGCAGCGAACTTCACCGCGCCGTAGAGGGCAATCAGCTCGTCATTCTCCTCGGTGGCCTTGGAGGCGGTACTGCCTCGGGTGCGCTGGCCGCAGCCGCTCGCGAGGCGAAGGAAGCGGGCGCGATGGTGATGGCGGCTGTCACGCTTCCTTTTACTTTTGAAGGCAAGCGGCGGCTGGCGCAAGCGGATGCGGCGCTGGCCGAACTGGAGCAGGCCGTCGATCTGCTGCTCTGCTTTGAGAACGACCGGATGGGAGAAGGCGTATCGCCCTCTGCCGGGATCGGCGAAGCGTTTACCGAGGCGGACCGCGTCATGGCCGGGAGCGTCAGCGCAGTGCTCGATTTGCTGGAGGGGACGGGATTGATTCACCTCGGGTATGCCGATCTCAAGGCGGCGCTCCCCGGATTGCGCGCACGGACCCTTTTTGGCTTCGGCATCGCGGAGGGGAGTAATCGGCCCTTTGACGCCCTGGCGCGCGCCCTGCGTAATCCCCTCATGGATAAGGGGCGGATGCTGGAGGAGTGCGACGCCGTGCTCGCGCAGGTGACCGGCGGCCCGGAGATGACGCTGCATGAAGTGGAGCTGCTCATGGAGGAGCTTCAACGTCATGTCGGCGAGGGAACGCAGGTGATCTTTGGCGCCTCAGCCTCCAGCCGGATGGCCGGATGGATGAGCCTCACGCTCCTTGCTTCCGCGCGTCTGCCAAGCGTCGAGCCGGAGTCCGTCGTCGCTTTTGCACCGCCGCAGGCGCAGGAATTGACCGTCTTTGCCGAAGAAGAGCAAGCGGAAGACCTTGAAGAACTCGCCCCGATGGAAGCGGCGGTTTCGCATCCCGTAGAAACACCTGCGATGGCATTTGTAGAAGAGGAGGCCATCACCGAAGAGCCGCAAGAGCCGGAGCAGGAACAGGTACCGGAAGAAGAACCGGCGAAGCGGGAGAATCAGGGGCGGCGCAAGCCTCGGGAAGAGCGTCCTGAGGACGGGAATGAGCTGTTTTCCATGCTGGAGGTCCGCATAGGACGCCAATCGGAGGAACCGTCGGAAGAACTGGAGGAGGAACCGCAGGCAGCGGAGGAACCGGAGGCCGAGGCACCCGAGCCGGAAGTGAACGCAGCCGAAGTCGCCGTCACTCCTGAGCCGCAGCACGCGGAGCCGCAAAACGATCCCGCTCCGTCAGCGCGCAAAGTACCGACTCAGGGAACCCTGAAATTCGAGCCGATCGCACGAGGCCGCTTTGAGAAAAGCGAGCCGACGATCGTAGACGGGCAGGACCTCGACATCCCCACCTACCTGCGCCGGAACATCCGTATCCGGCTAAGGAACTAATCGCTCATCATGAACTCTCTGCACTCCAAGCTACTCGTCGGCGGGGGCATCATGGTGGTGATCGGCCCCTTTTGCGGACTTTTCACAACCGGTATTGGGGATGATGCGCGGCTTTTCACAACTGGGCAGTGACAATCCGGCAGACCCCCGGGCATTGGCTGAAGTAGTGGGGCATTCGCTGCTGTTTACCGCCGCGGGTATCAGCATCGGATTGGTGGGCCTTGCTACGCTTCTGACCGGCTTTTTCCTCTGGCTTGGCACACGCGAGGAGCGGAAAAAGCAGGGGCAGTGAGCTGATGAGGAGGGGTTTTCCCTTATTTCCAAAGATGTTCTGCGCAATGGAGTTGCGTGAGCAAGTGCGTTTCCAAATGGAGTTTGGGAACGAGGAGAACGAGGACACAAAACGGGGAAATGCCCGATTCTCCAGAGCGCGAGCGGTGCGTTGGCGTCGCCACAACCCCTCACAGACTCCCTCTCCGCACCGCCCTGCTAATCAAACGCCCAGCCACCAACCGCTGGCCTCCGGCCAGCTAGAACCCCACGCAGTGGGTTAGAGTTCGCTGGGGTTTCCCAGGAGGTGGGCGATGCGGACGAGGAGGCGGCCTGCGGCTCCCCCGTCGAGGACGCGGTGATCGAAGCTCAGCGTGAGGTTCGCTTCGGTGGCGGACTCGAAGGTTTTCGTCTCAGCATTCCATTTGGGAACGACCTGACCCGCGCCCAGTCCGAGAACGAGCGTCTGCTCGGGGAGCGGGATCGGAGTGGCCCAAGTGAGGCCGAAGGTCCCGAAATTTGTAATCGTCGCGATGGAACCGCCCGTGGCGCTCGGTGGGAGGCGCCGCTGCCGGGCCAACTCAACGAGTTCGTTATACCGGTCGACCAAATCGCCGAAGCTGCGCTCATTCACTTTGCGCAGGACCGGGACAAGAACGCCGTCCTCCGCCTCCACGGCAAAACCGATGTCGATGGAGGCGGGGTGCACAATCCGGTCGCCGACGAGACGGCCTGCCGGGGCGCTGTTTTCCGAAAGGGCGATGCCAAGCGCGCGAAGGGCGTAGAGAGCCGGGCCGGGCTTCGGGTTTGCCTGCTTGCGGTGAGCGAGCAGGGCGTCGAGAACGACAGGCATGCCGACCGTGGCGATGGGTCGGGTCCAGCTCCGCCGCATGGCGTCCGCGACGGCAACGCGCATGCTGGAGGCGGGAGTGATCTGGTGGTGATCAAGCGCTTCGAGGAACTTCTCAAAGTCGTCGATGGTGACACGACCGCCCGCGCCGCTTCCCGCCACACCGGCGAGGTCCGCGGCGTGCAGGCCGAGTTCGTTCATCCGGGCCTTCATCCGGGGCGAAAGGTAGCTGGCCCCGGAGGCAAAGGCCGGGACCGGAAGGCCGCGCACGGTCGGCTGAACGAGGCTGGAGTCAGGGCGCGGGGCGTTGGCGCGTCCGGCGGTTTCGTCAATCGCTCCCTGTTCGTCGCTGAAATCTTTGACCGGGGCTGCCGGTTCCGGAGCGATGCCGAGGCGCTCGGCGGCTTCGTCGGAGACTTCCAGATAGCCGAGGATGGAGCCGACGGAGTAGGTCTCGCCCACTTCGATGCTAAGACTGGCGAGCGTGCCGGAGCAGGGCGCGGCCACGCTCATGACGGCTTTGTTCGTCTCAACCTCAATGATCTCCTGATCGGCCTCTACGCTGTCGCCAATCGCGATGACGATATTAACGATAGCGGCCTCGGCGATCGATTCGCCGAGCTGCGGCATGGTGATGGGGACTTTCGGCATCGTGTGGAAAGAAGGGTTGCAGCTGGAAGTAAAAAGAGAGGATCAGAGACGCAGCAGCTCGCGGACCGAGCGCGCGACCGCTTGTGCGGTGGGGCGGTGGGTGCCCCAGAGATTCGGGTGATAGGGAACGGGAGTGTCCTTGGCGTTCAGCCGTCGGGGTGGCGCGTCGAGCAGGGCGAGCCCTTCGGTGGCGACGCGCGCGAGGACTTCGGCAGTGACGCCGCCCCAAGGCCACGCTTCGCCGACGGCGAGCAGGCGTCCGGTACGGGCCACGCTGGCGAGGATGGTATCGGTGTCGAGCGGCTTGATCGAGCGGAGGTCGACGACTTCGATCTCGTAGCCTTCGGTAGCCAGTTCATCGGCGGCGGCGAGGCACTCGTGCACCAGAGCGCTGTAGCTGACGACGGTAGCGTGTCGCCCCGTACGGGCGATGCGCGCCTTTCCTACCGGCAGGGCCTCGGAAGGGAGGGCGTCGGCTTTCAGATGGTAGTAGAGGTACTTGTGCTCGCAGAAGATAACGGGGTCGTCGATCGTGACGGCTTCGAGGAGCATGGAGTAGGCATCCTCGACGGTGGCCGGAGTGAGCACGATCAGGCCGGGGTAGGTGGCATAAAGGCCCTCCATGCTCTGGCTATGGAACGGGCCGGACCCGGCGGTGCCGCCGCTGGGGAGGCGGACAGTGATGGGGCAGGGGAGGCCGGTGCGCCAGTAGAGCGTGGCTGCCTGATTGACGACCTGATTGAAGCCGACAGTGGAGAAGTCGGCGTACTGCATCTCAATGATGGGGCGCATCCCCGAGATGGCGGCCCCGACGGCAGAGCCGATGATGGCGTCTTCGCTGATCGGGGCGTCGAGAACGCGGCCCGGGTACTCTTTTGCCAGATTCTTCGTGGCCTTGAACGCACCGCCGAAGGCTCCGACGTCCTGCCCGTGAATGTAGACCCGGGGGTCATCGGCAAGGGCTTTGGCCTGCGCTTCGCGAATGGCTTCGAGGTAAGTGATCATGAGGTTCCGCTCGCTTAATAACGAATACTGGACGGTTTAGGGAAGCACGGATTGCCCGGATCAGAAAGTGAATCCGTCCACGAGGTGAGAGCTGGAGAGGGCCTGCCACGCTTCGAGATTCGGGTCAGGGGCCGGTTCGCGCTGGGCAGTGGCAACGGCCTCTTCAATCTCCTCAATGGCGGTGCTGCGCCATGCGGCAAGATCGCTTTCGCAGGCCCATCCGCGAGCCTGTAAGGTTTCTTCCGCGACAGCGAGACAATCGCGACCGACGGATGAGGCTTTGAGGGCAGGGTCAATGTAGCTGGCGTCGTCGTGCTCGCCATGACCCGCGAGGCGCAGGAGGCTGGCAACGACGAGTTGCGGGCCTTCGCCCCGACGGGCGCGGCCGACGGCGTCGCTCATGACTTCCACGCAGGCCTCGAGATCGGTGCCGTCCACGGAATGTCCCCGGACGCCATAGCCGACAGCGCGGTCGACAAGGTCGGCGCAGGCAAACTGATAGCGGGTGGGCGTGGAGTAGGCGTACTGGTTATTGGCGACCACCATGACGAGCGGCAGTTTCTCAACGGCGGCGAGGTTCAGCGCTTCGTGAAAAGCGCCGGTGGAGGTGCCGCCTTCGCCGATGCAGCTCGCGCCGACCATGCCGCTCTTGCCCTGAAAGCGCTGGCCCATGAGGATGCCGCTGACGACGGAGATCATCGCCCCGAGGTGTGAGATCATCGGCAGGAGGCCTTCCTGCGGGCGTCCGCGGTGCACGTTGCCGTCGCGGCCGCGCATGGGACCAAGGCGGGAGCCAAGGTAGGTGCGGACGGCGTCGAGGATCGGCTCGCCGAAGGCGAGGCGTCCGGCCTGATCGCGGATGAGCGGCGCGAAAGTGTCGCCCTTTTGGAGCGCGACGCCGAGGGCGGCGCTGACGGCTTCCTGTCCTTTTCCGAGGAATACGCCGCCGGTGATCTTCCCGCCGCGATAGAGGGCGGCGAATTTCTCGTCCAGCAGACGGGCGAGCAGCATCCAGCGGTAGGTCTGGATGATGCGCTCCGGAGTAGTTCCGGCTTCGTCAATCGAAGGGGAGGAAATGGTTTCGGCCATGGGGTAGACTTTAACGGTTGATTCCCCGGCGGTGCAATCGTTCTTTCAACGATGTCAGAACCCGGAAAACGGGCCGACTGTGGCACTTTCCCGGCATAAAAGGAACCGTTTTCACGAGATTGTCACCCTTTTCTTCTCGCGGTCGGAGAAGGTCAGGCCTAGGCTGAACGGGACGCTCATCATGCTTGGTAACCTCTTTCTTCCTGAAATTCGCGAAATGATCGCCGACCGCAAGTTCGGCGAGTTGCGGGCGTTTTTGGAAGATTGGGAGCCGGTGGACGTGGCGGATCTGATCAGCGATCTGCCGGAGGGGGACCGCGTGATCGTATTCCGTCTGCTGCCGAATACAGAGTCGGCGGAGGTCTTTGAGTATCTGGATATCGATAATCAGCAGCACCTGCTCCGCGCGATGGCGCACGAGGAGGCCGTGGCCGTGCTCAACGAGATGTCCGCGGACGACCGTACCGCCCTGCTGGAGGAGCTACCGAGCAATGTGGTCACCCAGCTCCTGCGCCTGCTGACGCCGGAAGAGCGAATCATCGCGCAGACGCTGCTGAACTATCCCGAAGACAGCGTGGGCCGTCTGATGACGCCGGATTTCCTCGCGATCCGCAACGACTGGACGATTGAGGAGGCTCTGCTCCACATCCGCAAGCATGCGGAGAATACGGAGATGCTCAACGTGCTCTACGTAATCGACGAGAAAGGGCATCTGTTGGACGAAATCCGAATCAACGAACTACTCATCCGGCCGCTCGATACGAAAATCGCGGAGGTGGCGGACTCGAATTTGATTTCGCTCTGCGTCACCGATCCGCAGCACGAGGCGGTGGAAGCGTTCAAGCGGTATGACCGGCCGATGCTTCCGGTGACAAACGGAGCGGGGATTCTGGTCGGGATCGTAACGGTGGACGACGTGCTCGACGTGGCGGAAGAGGAGGCGACCCGGGAGATTCAGAAGATCGGCGGTATGGAGGCTCTGGATGAGCCGTACCTTTCGGTGTCCGTCCCGGGGATGCTGGCCAAGCGCGGGCCGTGGCTGGTGATTCTTTTTCTCGGAGAGATGCTGACGACTTCGGCAATGGCCTATTTCGAGGACGATCTCCGAAAGGCGGCGGTACTGACGCTCTTTCTCCCGCTGATCATCTCCTCGGGAGGTAACAGCGGCTCGCAGGCAACGACGCTGATTATCCGCGCGATGGCGGTGAGCGAGGTGCGGCTGCGCGATTGGTGGCGCGTGATCGGGCGGGAACTGACGGTGGGGCTTTTTCTCGGGATGATTCTTGGCGCGCTCGGAGCGCTGAAGATCACGATCTGGACGATGGTGTCGATCCGCGCGGGGCGGGCCTTGCCGTTCGGCGAGCATTGGGGGCTGATTGCGCTGACGGTGGCGCTGACGTTGGTGGGGGTGGCGACGTGGGGAACGGTATCGGGATCGATGCTTCCCTTTATTCTCCGTCGCTGCGGGCTGGACCCGGCGACTTCTTCAGCTCCGTTCGTGGCCACGCTGGTGGACGTGACGGGGCTCATCATTTACTTCACCATCGCGGGGCTGATCCTCACCGGGACGCTGCTGTGAGGGCGGGCTGCAGGGTATGCGGCGCGGAGGCGCTGGTGACGGCGCGTGCAGAGAGCGAGACGGTGAATTTCTGCGAAGAGTGCTACCGGATCGGCTATTTTGCAGGGCTCTCCTGCGAAGCGGTGGCAGAGCTGCACTACGAGTTTGGCCAAAGCTTCGAGGCCGCCGGACGGTACTCGGAGGGGATCGACGC
>JBEBWR010000025.1:0-22639 GCA_040392045.1 Chthoniobacter flavus
GGCATGACTTTTCAAGCCGGTACGCACGTCGGTGAGCGTCAACTGATAGCGGCCCTGCGGATCGCTAAAGGCGAAGCGTAGCGGCTTCCCGACATCCTTCCCGGCGAAGACCCGGGTTTCCCGGTGGAGCGCACTGCCGTCCGGACGCTGGACCTCCAGACGGTAGACCCCGTTGTCGTCAAGGGCGTTCGCCGCCAGTGTGACCGGAGCGCCGGGCGCTGTCGCCTCCGCGGACAAACTCCATTGGGGAGCGGTCGCGGGGCTGCGGAAGACACTGTAGAGACGGAAGGGGACGCTGAGATCCGCCTCAATCTCTCTGCCCTGACCGATCAGGCCGCTGTCGACCTCGTAGATCCAGCCGGAGGCCGGAAGCGTCAGGCGCGCTTTCTTGCCGACTTCTCCCGGGCCTGCGAGAAAGCCGATCAACTGGTAGTCACCAGCCTGTCGGATACGGAGAACGGAGCGGGCCTGATTGATCCCGCTGACTTTTACCGACGGCTCCACGCCTCCCGCTGCGAAGAGCGAGAGGATAAAGTCGTTAAACGGGGTGGTGGCCGTGTTTCGCGCAGAACTGAGGTTAAAATTGAGCAATACGGCATTCCCCCGCCCGTGTCTCGCAACCTGAAAGAGCGGAGCCTCGGGCGACTGCAAGGCCTTGGCGGCTTCGAAAGCAATCTTTTGCCGCCCTAGCTGTGCGCTGATGGAGACCGGCTTCATGGCTAGTGCTGCGCTTCCTTTCAGACCGGGGACGCCGAAGAGAGATCCGAGGCGGCTTTCGGACAGGGGGCCGCAGGAGTCATTGAGGATGCCGGGGTTCAGATCGGCGATGACGAGGCCGCCCCGACGGACGAAATCTTCCACTGCGGCGACTTCCGCTGCGGAGAGCGCCGACGCCCCGGGCAGGACAAGGACGCGATACTCCATGAGCCGCCCTTTCTCTACCATCGAACTGGTAATGAGGTCGACGTTCAACCCCTGCTCGTAGCAGATATCGAGCAGCTGTACAGTGGCGTCCCGGGGGCTATAGAAGCGGTCATCCATCAGGGAGGCACTGTAGCTGGCGTGGCTCCAGAGAATCGCGATCCCGCTTTTCTTCAGCGGAGTCCGGATCAGCAGTTGCGCGGCTCCGGCGTTGAGACGATCGACGAATGGTTTCCGCTCCTCTTCATAGTATTTCGCCAGCGTAAAGTCGGCGGCAAGCAGTCCGCTGACGGGTTCCACGCTGGCGGAGTACCACTGGTTGCCATTGACAATGCCTTTCAGCAAAGGTGACCAGAGCGGATAAGCGAGGTATTCTCCTCCGTAGCCCCACCAGATGGCGCGGATTTTCTCCGCCCCGATGGTGCGCAGCAATTCGTCGTACACGGCGTCTCTATACGGCCCCCAGAACTCCAGCTTGCTGATGGTCTGCTCCAGATCGCCGGGTACCGATCCTTCCGCTCCGACGATGGCGTGAGGATCGTTTTCCTTGATCATTGCAGCCAATCCGTGGTGCAGATCGGCGTACTGCTTCTCCATGAAGCGCCGATGCGCGTACCATTGCGGGTAGAGCGCCTGGTCGCGCATTTCGGCGGGGGTGGGGTGGCCGATCTCCTCCATGGTGGAGAAACGGGTTCCCCATTCGGCATTCAGCTTCTCAACATCGCCGTAGGTCTCTTTCAGGAAAGCGGTGAAGGCCTGATTGTCCGCGGGAGAATAGCCGGCTTCGTAGGAAAAGTGGTTTTCATCTCCGAGCGTGTAGATCATCGGCCCGATCTCGGGCAGGCCCTCCTGTCGGCGGGCGATGGTTTGCTTCCAGAAATCGCGCACTGCCGGATTATAGAACGAGCCGTCGCCGCCCGTGGCATTATCGATCTCTTCCTTTGTCATTCCCAGCCAGAAGCGGTTCACGGTATGACCATTCTCTCCCGCGCCGAGGCCGATGCGGGTCATGTACGGCACAAAGCGCTGGTTGAAATAGGCGGAGAGATGGCCTTGCGCGCCCTTGGGGCCGGGGTGCGTGAGCGCGGCGGCGTCGTTCGTGCTCTCGCGGATCTGGGCGGCGGCCATTTCGGCGAGTTCCCCATGAATATTTTCCCAGAGGATGGTCGGGAAGATCTCCATCTCCCGGCGTGGAAAAAAGAGGATGGTATGGGCCTGCGCCAAGGCTTCGTCTTCCATGCTAACGGCTGCCCGAAGAACTCCGGCGACCGTGGGCACATGAGGAGCGGCAATTGTGATGGCCTGCTCCCGGCTTCCCGCAGGCAAGGTCGCCTCCTCTATGACCCACCGGTTCTTCTCCGGAAGGTCATCCAGCGTCAGTGTGATTTTCGCCTCCCGGTCCAACGCTTTATCGAGCTTTAGCAGCAGCTCCACATTCTCCCCTGCTTCATACGCCGCCTTCCCGGAGCGAAGTACGACGCTACCCACCGGCGAGGCGATTGTGAAATCGAGGAATCCGACTTCCGCGACTTTCCCCGCCTTTTCCCAACGCGCATCCAGATAGTATTTTCCGGCCGGGAGAGAAGGGAGAGGCAGCGCCAGCTTTCCGGCAGATTTCTCTTCGCCGCTCCAGACCACTTCATTCCACTCATTCCGCATGCGGAGCTGCGCAACGTAGCCTTCGGGGGATGAGAGATTGAGAGAGAGGACATTCTTCTGCCCCGCGAGCAGGGTGCGATCCGGCTGGAGATTGGTGATTCGCGCCGCAAGCTCTCTGCCAGCGGCCCACTGGAGGGTACGACCAGCGAGCGCGATGCTGTTCTCATACCTCGCTTTCCACCCAAAGGGGGTATAGGGATCAGATGGCGTGAGGCCAAGGCGGCTCAACTGAGAGCCGTAATGCAGCATGGCGACTCTCCCCTTGCCGAATTGATAGGTTTTTAACAGGTCCCCCGGCGCTTTGCCCGCTACCGAGGCGGGTAAAGCGGTGAGGCTGACTCCATCCAAAATCTGCTCCCAGCCTTCTGTCGGCTCTGCGAGCACTTTGGGGTAAGGGAACCGATCCGGATAGACAACGACCAGCCCCGCGCCCTCGGACACGGCTTTCAGAATCTTGTACTGCGCGTGTTCCGGGAGTTTGGCGAACTGGAAATTGCCCAATAGATAGACTTCATAGGGCTTCTCCAGCTTGCGCATCAACTCTGCCTCCTTCTCGTAAGCGGAAGTACCCTGTACCTGATTTTCGTAGATGCCGTTTACCGAAAGATTCGAAAAGTTCACGCCCAGGACTGCTTCGAACTCCAGGGGGAAGCGCTGCGCCAGCTCCACGACTTCTCTGGCTCCATAGCGGCGCGGAGTAATCGCCATAACCGGGATGGGCGCTCCCTCGGGAGGCGTCATCCAGTCGAGATGCGGGGTCACGAAGCGGCGGGTAACATCGTGCAGGTAGCTCCCATCGGAGCGCTGATTCTGCCGTGCGTCAGCGATGGCGGACGAGGCCAGTGCAGCCAGGATAAAGCTATAAATCAAGGGGGTCTTCATGATGAGAAAGGTCTACCGGGGGGCGGAAATCTGATCGGCGAGCGCCTCGGTTCTCTGTTTCCAGTAAAGCGCGAACAGCTCGGCATAGAGCGACTTCAGGCCTCGGAGCGTGGCGAAAGCCTCCTGCTCCGTATGCGTGCGAAAGTCCGGCGCCTTAGCAGCCAACTCCGCGATGCGTGCGCGATCTCCTTCGCTCCCCGCTGCAATCTCCAGGGCGGAGGAGGCAAGCGCCTGATAACGCGCCAGCAGGTCGGCTGCCGCATCCGGGATATCAACGATTTTGGGCGGGGCACCGCCGCTGGAGCGGATCAGTTTTCCGTGGTACGTGACGCTCCACGGAGCAATTATGATGCGGCCCAGCTTGGCGGCAAGCGTCTTCGTTTCGACCGGTTGGCTTCCGCCAAAGTACAGGTAGCCGAAGTTCCCGGGAGTCGCATAAGTTCCCCCCGGAGCCCAGCTTGCGCCTTGAAACCTGCCGCTTGTATAAGCATATCGCACAAGGTTGAACATCCAAAGGTCGCCTTCTTGTGCCGTAGCCTCCAGATCGGAAAAAGGAAAGGTGATCTCGACGATCCAGCGGTCCTTCTCCCGGCTTGCCCATGCCCGCCAGCCTTCCCCGCGCCACTCCGGGAGGGATACCGCCGCGTCCATCTGCTTCCGATCATTTTGCGTGCCGAGGCTATTGACGGTAAAGACGAGATAGCTAATACCTCTGGCGAGAGGATCGATGTAGACTTCAAAGCAATCATCCGTCCAAAGGCTGGGATTGCCGCGCTTGACGATGGCGGCGCGGATGCGGTCCATTGCCTCTTCACGGGCTGTCAGGCGCAGGTAGACGGCGTTGCGGTCATAGGCTGCTTGCAGCCCGCTCTGGAGCGGACTGAAATCGGGGTCGCTGTCCCAATAGACATAGAAGTCTCCGGATATCGGTACTTCGGCCCACTGGGCGGCGCTGAGGCGACCTTCTTTGTCAGGAGAAGCCGTAAGCAGCTTCACTTCTGCGAGGGCGACATTCCGGTAATGAGGTTCGGAAGCCGGATCTGCCGCGAACGCTGGCGGGCCGATGGTTATCAGAGCCGCGAGGAAGAAAAAGAGGCGCCATTTCATGATGCAAGAGATGATGGTCGCAGTCAGAACCAGCTGGCTTTCAGGTCCACGAGGTTTCCTTCGCTGTCGACGTTTCGCGGAAACACGCGCACCGCCCGGGCGTGTCCCCCGACGAAGATGAGGTTTACGGAGTCGCCATGTACAGGGTAGGTATCCGGCCAGGCGATGCTCTTTCCCGAGACAGTGTACCAGGTACCGCCGGTGGAGTTGCGGCTATCAAGGTAAAGGATTCTGTCCGCGCTGATGGACTGGAATCGGGGCCCGCGCCGTCCTCTCAGAAAAGCGGCCGTGGCGGTGTCATCCGATCCTGCCGGGACGCCGCCGAGATTGCTCCCACCCTGATAGATGCTTCCGTTGATCGCGTAGTTCGTCCATCCATCGTTACCCCCCACAGAATCCCCGCGCCGGTTCGCCAGGCAGAAGTAGGGCGGTACCCGCTTTCCATAGCCGGGATGACGCAGGTAGCCTTCTTTGATCGCCATGTACCATGAGTTGCCCGTGCTTTTATTGGTAGCATCGACGGGGACCTGCCCCTGATGGTCTGCCGCATAGGCAAAGGTAGCGGTATGCAGGCTTTTCAGATTGGCAAGGCACCGGATGCTTGATGAACGCTCGGAAACGAAGCGCAATCCGGAAAATGCCATGACAGCAACAATCGCTACAATGGCGATGGCCGCGATCAGCTCGGTCAGGCTGAAAGCCCGTCGTGTGGAGGAGAGGATCATCAGTTCTCGGGGGAAAAGGAAAGAATGGTTCGCCAGGATTTCGTCGTTCTGATCGGAAATTGCGTCCTATGGTCGGATGATCAGGGCGTCAGCTCTTTCAGCAGGGACTTGGCCCATACTTCGTAGCCTTCCCTGCTGAGGTGAACCCCGTCGCGGTAGCAGCGATCGTCCAGCGTTCCATCAGGTGTCAGGAATTGCGCCCCGATGTCAATATATGACGCTCCTTGCCCGCTGGCGACTTTCTCCAGCAGACGGTTGGTCGCATCGAGTTCCTTCCGGATGCCTGCGTTGGCCGCTTTTCCGCGCGGGAAGATACCATAGACATAGAGGGCACAGTCGGGATAGCGGGTCCTGATGACGTTGAGGATTGCGGTCACTCCCTGCGCAATAGCCTCGGGAGGGTCGTTCCGCTGGCCGAGGTTGTTCGTTCCGATCATCAGCACGGCTGCGCGGGGAGCCTTGGGCAGGTCGAGATTTCCGTTCTGCAAGCGCCAAAGCAGGTGCTCAGTGCGGTCGCCGCTCACCCCAAAGGTTGCCGCTTTCAAGGGCTTCAACTCCGGCCAGACAAGCGCGCCGGTCTTCGGGTTTGCTTCCCACTCCCAGGTGATGGAGTCTCCCAGCAGCAGGACGTCAAATCCTCCCTGCTTGGCCTTTACATTGAGGAGCTGGTGATGCTTGAGGCACCACTCGGGTTCACGCGGAACGGCCACGACGGCCGGATGCTCTCCGTAGAGGCTGGTGGCTGCGATTAACGACATCATGACAATCCGTATCATAACACGGCGGCTCCATAGCTTAGCTCTTCTATCGCGACCGCTCGCTCCAGCTCGACGGAAAGGTCTGCCGCGATGCAGATTTTCATGGTTTCGAGCGCATCTCTTGGCGAAAGGCGGGGCGGCAGCCCGTCGCGGATGCGCCGGATGATATCGTGGGCCTGATCCTGCGTGTTATGAAAGAAGCAATGATCCTCCTCCGGCTTCCAGGTGACTTCATCGACGATCGTACTGGTAAAGCCACGCTCGTCTTCGCCATAGGTCCAGCGTTTGATCTCACGGCGGAAGAGATTGGTGGAGGCTCCCCCCTTGCTTCCCATGATGAGGTAGCGAAGTTCGTGTCCGTCGTCCTTCTGCTGGTCGATCATGTCCTGCAAAGGGTCGGTCTTGCTGGTGCTGGCAAACGGCATCATGAAAGTGAGGTGACTGGCGGCTCCATTGGCGAACCGGCAGGTCGTGTGGTAGTTGTCCCTCACTTCATAATAGGGAACCACGTTGGGCGACGACAGCGTATAGACTTCGGTGACGTCCGAGCCGATCCACCAGCGCGGAAGGTCCACGTAGTGGCAAAGCTTCTCCCCAAACATGGAGCCGGCCTTCGCCAGTTGGACCCGCCACGATTGGCGGCCCCAAAATTCTCCGCAGATATAGTTGCACTGGATGTTGCGGACTTCTCCCAGATGCCCCTCGTCAATCCAACGCTTGATGGTGCTATAGAGTTTGGAATAGCGCAGTTCATACCCAATCTGGAGGAAACCGTTGAGGCGCTCCGCTTCCTCCACCATCGCGGTGGCGTCCTCCAGAGAGGTTGCCATGGGCTTTTCGCACATCACCGCCTTTCCCGCCCGAAGCGATGCCACGGCGAGATCGTGATGTGCTCCATTGGCGGCAGTGATGAAGACGGCGCGGATCTCGGGATTGGAGAGAATGCCCTCAAGGTTATCAGTAACAGCTGCGGCTCCCGCCATCGCGGCACGCTCAAGGGACTCGGGACTTGGATCGTATGCGGTGATGCCCGTGACATCGGGGCATTTCAGGAGATGTTCGATCACAGTGCGCCCCATGGCGCCTGTACCCAGTGTGGCTACTTTCATAAGGAGGATGTATTCAGGCGATAGTTACAATTTCCGCCGTTGCTTTTTGTTCGTTCTTTTCCAGATCTGCCCACCCGCGAGCACTCCTCCGGCCAGTACGAGGGCCATATGAGAGGGCTCGGGAATGGGCTGGAGGGTGTCGAAAGTGGTTCGGGCGACGTCGGAAATCCGAAACTCGTCGATGGAGCCGGGGAAAAATGTGGTTCCGCTGGCACCATAGTAATTTCCGATCTCCAGACGACGCGGTGCGGTATCCTCCCCGCTGGGTGCCATGTAAGTATTCGTACTTGTGTAGATCGGATCGGGATTGATATCCGCACCGGGGGAGTTGAAGTAGAAGCGATAGGTGCTCTTCCCGTCACCAATATCGGTACCGGTAACGGCGACATGGTACCACTGGTCGACTTGCAGTGCGAAATCCGCGCCGGTGGTGTACACGCGATTCGGCCCGCCGACGTCTCCCAATGCGAGCTGAAACTGGGCGGTGTCCGGGTTTTTCCGAACGGAGAAGGAGAGGTCGGGTTGAACCACCGTCCCGGACTGGATGACCATAATGTAGCGACTGCTGAAGTCGAGGCTATCGAATCGGATCCATGCCTCAATCGTGAAGTCCCCCTGCCCGAGTGTATAAAGGAAGGATGAGGGGTCGGTCGGGGCGTTTGGTTCCGTCCAGTTCGTTCGGTTGCTCAGGCCGCTGGTGGGCGATTGGGAGTAGCCCATTCCGGGAAGAGCGGTTGCCCCGCCGGAGTTCGCGTCGCCTCGGGTGGCGTTGCGTTCGTTTCCGCTGCTATCGATAACGGTGGAGATGCCGGGATCTTCATCGAAGTGATAGAGGATGAGCGTGTTGGAATCGGTAGTGTAGGGAGACTGCGCATGCAACGGCAGAGTGCCGAGCAGCGCAACAGCGCCCGCGATCAGGAGGGATGGTTTCATAGCAATTTTGTGGGGAAAGAATCTCGGAATATCAAAGAAGGCTAAGCGTTTCGGGCTGCGGTGCGGGGGCCGGCGACCCGGCCAGGGGGCTGAAAAGCGCTTCCATGTCGAAAAACTCGACGTGGTGAGCCACCTCTTTGGGCGCTTCATATGGCGCTCCATCCAGCCGGGCCTTCATCGCGGCGGCATGCGCTTCCGCCTGCTCAAGCGTGTGTCCGATATAGAGCGCCACCGGCACGCGGAGATCCATCTGGTAGACATCGGAGCCTCTCACGACGACGAGCAGGTCTTCGGGTACGCGAATCCCCAACTCGAGGATCGCGTGCTGAACGTCGGAGAAGACCATGTCGTCGCCCACGATCAGCATGTCCGGCTTTTCTTTTGCGCTCCGCCAGATGTCGCGGAAACGCTCCCACCCCATTCCCGGCTCCCAGCCGTTGACCGAGGCGTCCAGCCAGGAGCGCTCCAGCCCGATCTTATGCTTCTCAGCAAGGGCCGTCAGTTCTCGGGTAAAAGGATTGACGCCATCCGTAGGGCTTTCCCATGTGACGGCAGCCACCTTCCGCCGTCCATGCCTGTCGGCGAGGTCAATGGCCCAAGGCAGAAAGTTGCTCCTGGGGAAGATCGTGCGGGTCTCGAGAGGATCGATGAATGGGATGTTGTGCTTGCGAAGCAGAGATACCCAGCCCGGCTCACGATAGGTAAAAAAGCTGATCATGCCGCTGATCCGGCCGAGCCGCACGTCATCAAAAAAATCCGGACAGTGAATGCCCGTCGCCTCGATCCCGAGCGGAAGATCGCCATGATAGGGCCGTGAGGCGATGCCGAGACGTCCGAGCGCTTTTCGGATTTCGCGAACCATCTTCGGAAAATAGGGAGAGAGATTCGCGCTCGTTTCGTCCACCCCGAGCACGACGGCGACGTGCTTACGCTGGACCGGGCTATCCCCAAGGTAGTAGGTACCGGAGCCTTGACGCCTCTCGATGATTCCCTCGCGCTCCAACTCTCCGATGGCTCGCCGCAACGTCACGGCGGAAACGCCAAGAATTCGAAGTAGTTCGGGCTCCGTCTCAATCCTTTCGCCGGGTTTGCGGCTTCGCAGCATCTCGCGGACCTGCTCCATGGTCTGCAAATAGAGGGGCCGCCGCTGGATTGGGGCGAAGTTCTTCGGGAGAGGCATATCGAAATTCATAATTCATTATCATGATTTGTCGAGCGAAATCTTGATCTTCCATGAAAAACGTCATTTTTGAGGCGTTTGGCTGAAGCGGTGCGCCTTTACTCCCACCGACGGTCGCGGTGATGGGGACGACTCCAATCGATGAAAGGCCCGAGCGGGACAATTCCCGTCGGGTTGATCTCGTGGTGCGTACAGTAGTAATGACGCTTGATGTGATCAAAATCGACGGTCGCTGCGATACCCGGCTGTTGGTAGAGATCAAGAAGGTAGCCGTGCAGATTCGGATAATCGACGATCCGCCGGATGTTGCACTTGAAATGGCCATGGTAAACGGCGTCGAAACGCACCAGCGTACAGAAGAGTCGCCAGTCGGTCTCTACGATCTGCGCACCCATGAGGTAACGACGCGTGGAGAGGCGCACCTCCAGTTCGTCGAGCGTCGCGAACAACAGACGGCATGCCTTTTCATACGCTGCCTGACTCGTGGCGAAGCCTGCCCGGTAGACGCCGTTGTTCACCTGCTCGTAGATGAGCTGGTTCCACCGCCCGATTTCCCCACAAAGGGCTTCCGGAAAAAGATCGACCTCCGGATGGCGGGCGAATTCATTGAATTCATCGTTCAGCATCCGGCAGATGTCGTCTTCCGAGTTGTTCACGATGCGCCCGGCTTCCCGATCCCAGAGCACGGGGACGGTTACCCGCCCGCTGGTATCGTAAGCGGGATCGCTCGCCGCATAGGCTTCGCTCAGAAAGGAAAAGCCGTTGATCGGATCGTGACTGAACCCGGGGCCGTCACGAAACGCCCAGCCGCGTTCATCGCGGACAGGATCGGCGACCGTCACTCCGATGGCCTCTTCGAGGCCCTTGACATGACGGACAATCAGCGTACGGCTGGCCCAAGGGCAGGCGAGCGAAATGTAGAGATGATAACGACCGCTCGCAGAGGGATAGCGGGTGGAGCCGTCCGCTCGTACCCAATCTCTGAATGCGTCTTCCTGTCGTTCAAATTCTCCTTCTGAGGACTGTTCGTTGGCAAATTGCGCTTTGGCGGTCATGGCGGTTGGCAGGGAAGTTCTGAATGATTTGAGGGAGAGTAGACGCCCGTCAGGAATCGCGGCGGAGGCCTGAAAGGCGCGTCCCTTTCTGCACTCATCTACATCTTATCCAATCGCCTCGTCCGGAGCACGGATTTTTCCATAACCTTGAGAACGGAAGAAAGAAGCTGGAACGGCGACTCCAGCGGGCTACTCTTCCTTTACGAGATCGGCCCGCTCCAGCAGCACGTCGTCAAGCAGTACGGAGCCGCCGTGCTTTCCCGTCATCAGGATTCCGATGTAGAGCCACTTTGTCGTTTCCCCGGTCTGAAAGGTTGCTTCTTTGATCTTCCACTCCCGACCGTCGTCTTTCTGGTCGTCGCTGCCGAGCAGATAGGGTTCTCCGTCAGCCGGAGTCCAGCCACTGTCAGAGAGATAGATTCTCATTCCATAGTACGGCAGTTGCTGTGACTCTCCAAGCTGGACGAGAAATGCCGCTCTAACGCGGTAAGTCGTATTTGGCTCAACGCTAATCCTTGCGGAACGGACCCAGCCGTTCCCGCTTTCCGGGGCGATGATCTCCAGCGAATGGCTACCCTCATGGGCAACGGCGGAGGTCGCCAGCGGAACTTTGCCGCCCAGTGAATCCCAACCGGCGGGAACTTCCGTAGTGCTATCAATCTCCTCCATATCGTGATTCTTTACGAGCCCGTCCGGACCTTGGGCCATGAGGGGGGAGGAAAGCAGTAGAGCGAAGGGGAGGAGCAAACAGGTTTTCATTCAGGGTTTATTTAAATAGTAAGGAGGGAAGACGATCTTCCGGGGGTTATCTTTTGCGAAGATCTCGATATGGCCGTCCAGACAGAAAACGACGGCGGTCGTTTTTTCCTGATGGGATTTGTACAAAGGTTCCCACGTCTCAAAGCCAGCGCTGTCATCACTCTTCAAGCGGCTATCCGCGAGAAGCGCGAGACGACTTGGCTCTGTGATGTTTTGCACGCGGACCTGAGCGTAAGTCCATTCTCCTAATTTGTTTCGGTAGCCCATGTATTTATTATAGTTATAGGTACCGGTGAGCTTCGCTTTCTGGGGCGAGAAAGTATAGACGTACGGATCCTTGGCGGAAGGGCAGGTCATCTTCGCGCTGAAGCCTTCAAAATTGCTCCGCTCCAGCACGCGATACCACCACATCCCTGATCTTCCTTTGGCTGCTTCGTACCACGGCAACGCACCGCCATTCTCGCTGATCACGCCCAGCACTTCGGTGCCAAGACTGCGGAGATTCGCGGCGCAGCGGGTGGTCCGGGCAGCTTCGATGCCGCGCTGGGCAACCGGGGTCACGAGCGTTAGGAGAACAGCGACCAGGCCCATGACCACCAGCAGTTCCACCAGCGTAAATCCGCAGTTCCGCCTGGAGGCTACCGCCCCGCGCATGATGTCCTCCTTCTGCGAAGTCCGGCGAATGCTCCGATTCCTCCCAGCAGCACGAAAGCGGCTGTGGACGGTTCGGGAATGGCGTGAAAGATCAGCTCACCGTTGCCCTGATCCCACTCCAGCGTACCGTGGTCCAGCGATGCCGCATCAAGGACAAATGCAGACAAACCGGCCTGAGCGCTGCCGGTCATAGAAAGGAGGGTGTAGGCCCCCTGAGCGAACCCGAGGCCGGGGGCAATGGAGATGGTGAACGTGCCGTCACCGATCTGGTCGCCGCTGACGAGCAACTGCGATCCGATCTCCCCAAGGTGAAACCCGAGGATGGCCCCGGACTCCAACTCCAGATTCCCCACGGTCACCGTCAGCCCATCGAGAATTTCCAACGCCCCATCGGCCCCGATCTCAAGGTCCGCCGTAGTCAGGCCGAGCGCGACGGACGAACCTGCGATCACTTTTCCTTCCGCTACGGTGGTTCCAGCGAAGGAGTTTGCACCATCTAATCTTAGGCTCCCCTCGCCTTCCTTAATGAGGCGACCGGCGCCGGTCACTGCATTGGCGTAGACGACGTCGTTCGCTCCGGTGTCGATCGTGGTGTTGACTCCGAGATCCACGGTTCTTACGGCGTTATTGGAGTTGGTCGTGATGTCGGCGGTATTTCCCTCGGCGTGGGTCAGTGTTCGCGCCGTGGTACTGAAGGTGATGCCTCCAAGGCCGAAGTTCGCAACGGAATGGAAGAGGACGTTCGTGCGAATGTCGGTACTTCCCGCGTAGTTGTTATTACCGGTTAGCTCCGTCACATCGCCATTCGCATAGTTATCCACTCCGATCCGCAGGCTTGTATCTCCTGTAATATTTCCGGTGAGGCGCAAAGTGGTTCCGAAGGTGTTGCTGTAGATTCCCCGGAAAGTTGCGACGGTACCCGTCAGTGTAAAGTTGCTATTAAAGGTATTATAGGTCTGGCTGCTCGTCCCCAGAACCATATTCCCCCCAGCGAGCTCGACCTCCTGATCGGCAATCATGGAACCGCGGTAAAGATAGACGCCGCCGCCTCCCGAATGTTTCACGCCGCCGGTGATTTTGGTACCTCCTCCGGCAATCAGTAACGTTGAGTTTCCCTGAAACTCTACGCCTCCCGTAGCCAGGATGGTGAGGGAGCTTCCCAGCGTGGTGGTAGCGCCATTGGTGCTGATAATACCCATCCCGCTACTCTTACTCAAGGTGATCGTCGCAACGTTGCCAATGCTGCCGTTAAGGCCCCAGAGGCGACTCCCGTCTCCCCCCTCTCCGATACGCAGTTCTCCCAAGGTCAGATTCAGATTGTCCAGTCTTAGCGTCTGATTGCTTGTACCGCCGAGGCGGAGGATCTTTGCGACGACGTCAACGCCGCTGGGATACTGGGGGTCATCCGGTGGGTTCAACCCCCATTTTACGGAATTATTCCAATACTGGGAGCCGGAATCGTCCTTGCTCCAATCATATTCATAGGTTTGCGCGAAAGCACCGGAGATGGGAAGCACCAGTCCTGCGGCGAGGATGCCGGATAAGAAACGACGGGGGGGAAAGCAATGATCTGTTTTCATCATTAGTGTGAATAGTTTTGCTCGGGTTTCAGGTGTCCGATCTTAACGAATGGCAAACTCCTTGAGCAGGCGCTCGCCCTCTTCCGATCCTTCCGAGTAGAAGAAGAGCATCCGCCCTTCGCCGGGTTCCGCAGAAATCACTCCCTTTCCTCCCTCCTCAAGCTTTACCGGCTTACCGGTCTTGAGATCGAGACATGCCATTTTACTCTTTTTGACTGCGAAGTTCAGTTCCCGCGAGCCGGTTGCGGGGGTATAATCGATCAGTTCGCCTCGCTTGTTGATCCGGAAGCGGTGGTCGGGCTTGAGACGGTAGGGAGAACCTTCGCTCCATTCGCCTACATGCTGATTGACAGCCACGACGACACGGCCTTCATATCCATCGATACGGAAGGTACGGAAGGCGACTTCATCCTGCGAAAAATCAATAACGGCTTCGGGTAGGGCTGCGGTTTCAATCTCCTCGTGACCCAGTGGGCTACCGGCGTAGGGTACGAACTCCTTCATCATTGCCCGAACCAGACTTCCGTAGCGCTGAATCTCACGCGCAAATACGCTATACTCCTGAATTTGCCCTTCATTCATTTGCAGCTCACCGCTGCTCCGGGATCCATAAACCTCCTCCCGGTTACTCAGCCAATGGTAGCAGTAGACCGACTTCGCCCCTTCCATGACGGAGAGCCAGGCCGTGGCGCGGATAGTGTTCTTCGGCGCGGCATAGTATTTCCAATGCCAGTAGGTGTCCTTCTCTGTCTCGTCGGCCCACCACCCCTGATTTCCCTCCTCCGCAAAGCGGTCCACCATCTCTGCCAGCCTCGTCCGTTCGTCTTCGGGTATCTCCTTGGGGTAAAAACTTTTGCGAACCTGATCTTTGGTCACCTTGCTGTAGGAGGCAATGGGGCTGAACACGGCGAAGAACTCTCCATTCTGCCGCAATGAGTTCTGGTAGTAACCGTTCATCTGGGTGTGATACCACCGCATGGCGGAGGCGGGGGTGGCGCGGTTGCCCGTCGTGCCGTACTCCCACCAGAAGCCATAGCGATCTGTCCCAAGCATCGCCGGATAAGGCGGAAGGCCTGCTTCCATGACTCGCAGGTAGTTATGCAAAAGGTAGATCGGTGCATCGGGAATCGCGGCATAGATCCCCTGATAATACTCGGAGATCTTTGGCAGGTAAGCGGCATTCGGCTCTTCCTTAATGGAGAAGGCAATGATTTCAGGGCGATCCTTGTAGCGCTGAATGATCGATACCGCTTGAGGCACCAGCGCCTCCACATCCGACTCCAGCCGGAGGTAGACACCGTCGAGCTGGGCAAGCACCGAGATCCCCAGCTCCCGGCACTGATCAAAGGTAGCTTCCCACACGTCGCGATTGCCCGTCTGGATCAGGTGAATCGAGGTAAAGCCCAACTCGGCCATCCGGCTGATCTTTTCGTCGATGCCGTCGTACTTGTAGATATAGAAGCCGACGGGAAACTTTCCGGGCTGGAAGCGATCGATTCGTTCATTCAAAGGATCGCGTTTACGGTTTCTGATCTCCTCCGGGCTTCGGAGTTCTTTGGTATATGCGTGAGCGGTAACAACATCAGGCGAAACATGATCGGCGGCGATTGCCGCGGCGGGGAGGCTCATGGCGGAGAGTCCGATCGCACCAAGCTTGATGCAGAGGCTCGCTTTTGCCAGAGGAGAAATAAAATTCAAAATGCCGGAAAGAGACGCAGAAGCGGCGGGGGAGGTAGGATTCATGGTTTGTGGATATAGACAGTCTGATGGGGGATGTTCTTATAGGGGGAAACAAAGGATTACGGCTTTGATGCGGACGCTTTGGGCTTCCTACCGGGGGAATCTTTCGATGAGAAAGTCGGCCGTTCAGAATCGGGTAACTTCAGAGAGGGTACCCGGATATAGGCGGGATCGAGCTTTTCACCACGCCAGAGCTTTGCCTGAGCCTCCGCAAGAAGGCGGGCGATTGTGGGGGCGTCCGTTTGCCATGCCGAAATGGGGAACGCATAACGGGTCATCCTGTCGCTACTCATCAGAGCGGCAATCTCCAGCTGCCCAGGCACGGCGATCCCTCCTTCATGGATAGCGGCGGCCACCCCGCCGAGAAAGAGGTCATCGGAGATTACGAGTCCATCGGGCTTCTCCGGCAAGGCGCTCCAGATCTCACGGAGGGAGCCCCATCCTGCGCCGTCGAGGGCAGGATAAACGTCGTCCTTCATCCAAGGCGAAACTATGGGCAATCCCTCTTCTTCCAGTACCTGCTGGAATAATTCCGAATGATGGGAGAGGTCGCTGCTATAGCCACCCCATGTCATCAACGCCAGCTTGCGACGCCCGCGCCTGACGAGTTCTCTGACGGCCTCCTGATAGAAAAGCCTCGTGTCGCCATTGACCGTGTAGTCCTTATGCTGACCAAAGCCCAAAAGCATCATTCCGCGATCTTTAAGCGTATTCAGCCACGCAGCTTGGGCGGCGAGCAGAACGCCGATGACACCGGCTATACGCCCCGCTTCGAGATCCTCGAAGAACTCCGGGCAGTGAAAATCAAACTGCTCCTGCCCCGGGGCGCGGCGGCTGACATAAAGGCGGGAGGGAATGCCGTATTCGTCGAGTTTCGTCCGCAACTCCTGAGTGATACGCAGGTAGATCGGCGAGGTGCCGGCGCTGGAAATATCGTGATGGATGAGCAGGGCCACCCATCCGTCCTGGTGGGTTGCCGGTTCGGCGATAAATGTACCGAGCCCTTGTTTACGCGTTACCAGCCCCTCCGCAGCAAGTATCCGGACCGCTTCGCGGAGCGTGGTGATGCTGATCCCGTACTGTGTGGCCAACACTTTCTCCGAAGGCAGGCAGGTACCCGGCTGCATCCCCCGGAGCTTGCCCCGAAGCAGTTCTGCCGCCTGCTGGTAGAGGGGCGGGCGGCGTAGAAGATTTTCGTAGTCTTTGGGATTTTTCATTCGACTTGAGCCCACTTTATAGGTCATTGTAATGACCGTCAATTCAATTTTACTATATTCATCGTGAAAAAGATTCATGCTGCGGTACTTGGCCTTGGGAAAATGGGGGAGACCCATGTGTCGGCTGTCAAAAGCTCACCGTATATCGATCAGGTCTTTGGCTATGAACCCGAGGTCGGTCGCCGGGAGGAGCGATGCCGTGAGTTAGGGATCACGCCAATCTCGCTGGATAGCCTTCTCGCGCGGGAGGATATTCCCCTCGTCTATATTGCTTCGTCCAATGATACGCATATCGAACTGGCGACAACCGCCCTTGGGGCGGGGAAGGCGGTGATGTGCGAAAAGCCGATGGGGCAGACGCTGGAGGAGGCGAATGTCTTTATCGATGCGGAGCGGGAAACCGGAGGATTCCTCCAGATCGGATTTGAGCTGCACTACTCGCGCATGTATCAACTGGCGAAGGAATGGATCGACACGGGGCTGATCGGTACGCCGGTTAACATTCAGTGTCGCTACTATTGCTGCGAGTTTCACGGCAAAGGGAGCTGGCGCAGCAACAGCGGCGGATCGTTCCTTATCGGGGAGAAACTCTCGCACTATCTTGACCTTCAACGCTGGTGGTTTGGCGAATCTCCGCAGGATGTCTATTCCGTAGCGGCGCCGAAGGTGGTGCCTTACTTTCAGCATCCTGACAATCATCAGATGATTCTCCGCTTTCCGGGCGGCGGCGTGGGGACGCTCAATTTTATCATGTATATCGCGGAGACTCATGAACATGATCCGCTAACGGATACGCTGGAGAAGCAGAGCGACGACGGTCACTTCCTTCAATTCCATATCTGCGGGACGCACGGGGCCATTGAAGGCGATGTTTTCAAGCGCCGGGTGCGCCGCTGGGAGTTCCGCGAAGGAGAGAAGCTGCTGATCAGCCGTCTTGCGGAGACAGTGAGCTATCCAAAGGAAGAGGATCAGCTCTGGATTCACAATACCCACGGCCAGAATCAGCGTATTGCTGAACTGGTGGCCCGGCGTCTCCGTCCGGAAGTCTCGGCCGGAGACGCGTATGAAACGATGAAGCTGTGCTTTGCGGCGGAGCGCTCGGAGCAGCTCGGGCGGATTGTTCGCCTGGATGAGCTCTCCTGCGCCCCGGCATTGGCAGAAAGCAGCGTTTAGGCGGCGACGCTATTGCAGCACCTGCCCGCCCCGCTCAAGCTCTGCCCGCAGTCTGTCGTACGACAGATCGTGAAGGGGACAGCCCTCTTCCAAGGCAAGGACGGCGGCGGTGGCGGCACTCTGCCCGAGAATCATGAATACCGGCTCCATGCGGATGGACCCGAAGGCGATATGAGAGGCGGAGAGGCAGACCGGGACCAGTAGGTTTTCCGTCTCTCCCCGGCGCGGAATGATACTCCGCCACGGAATCCCGTAAGGGTGCACCCGCGCCTGAATGTCTCCTTCATTGAGCACCCGCCCCTGAAAAACCAGACGACGGCAGTTGTGCGAATCCATCTGGTAGGACCCCATGGCGATCACCTCTTCGGCCTGTCGGCTCCCGAGACAATAGTGGTCGGTAATGACGGCGTCACCCTGCATCCGACGCGCCTCCCGGATGTAGAGCTGCGGAGGCCAGCCGCCGGTCTTTGTAAATTCATCTGCTGCGAGGCCCCATGCTCGGATGCGCTCCCGCGTCTCCAGCGGTACTGCCGGGTCATGGCTCCGGTACCACATCAGGCCTTTCTGATAGCGGAGGTGATTCTGAAAAATCTCCTCGCGCTTGGCATAGCTGCCGTTCGGCCATCCGTAGCTCCCGCCGATGTAGTCGGTGGAAAAGGCCCCGTGATTATTCATGTCCACCTTGTTCCCCTGAATCGCGTCGAAGCGGATCAACTCGTCCACCCATCCTGCGGCAAAGTACCGGCCGAGAAGTTCATAATCCCGCGCCTGATAGCCGGCGGGTTTTTCAAAGGGAATCTGATTGACGGGGTCCCGGGAGAGGCAGAGCCGGAAGTTGTACGCCTGAATCCGTTCGTCGCTCTCCAGCGGATCGGTGGGCGGCGCTGTATCGATACCGGGCAGCAGACCGCTCGCCGGATCACCCGGCACACAGTAGGGATCGACGAAGCGGTCAAACTGGTGGATGATCGCGATTGAGCAGCCATTATAGAGCTCTCCATAGCGCGCGTTCCCTTCCCGCCCGACGTGATAGCTGACGCCGCTCGCCGCCATCAGGTCGCCTTCGTAGGAGCAGTCGATAAAGACCTTGGCCCGGACGCGTAATCCGCTTTCCATGACGAGCTCTGTGATCCGCTCCCCCTCCTTTACTACTCCCTGAAGGTATTGATAGTAATGGACGGGGACATCCGCCTCTTCCAGCCACTCCCCGAAAATCCGGGATGCCACGTGCGGCTCGAATTTCCACTCCTCGCTCTTTCCGTAATGCTCGCCGCATGCCTTGTAGAAGGCACGAGAGAGTCCGCCGATATAGCGTTTATTTCCGCTGTCGGTCCGGGAAAGTCCTCCCGTGGTGAGGCCGCCGAGGTGTCCGCCTGCTTCGAGCAGAACGACGCTCTTTCCCATGCGTCGCGCCTGCACCGCCGCGACGACTCCGGCAGAGGTGGCGCCAAAGACGGCCAGATCGGCTTCGATGGTACCGGTGCGGTCTGCTTTGTGAGGCACGTAATAGTGAATATTCATTATTGAAGATTTTCCTGAGAGGTCCGGGCTACTCTCGCGATGGAAGGATAGGCCGGAAGAGGATCGGCCCGGATATAGGCTTCTACGGCGTCCATCCCGGGTGCGACGGGCCAGTATTTCAACCGGTAGCGGAACCGGTACTCGCCACCGCTCAATGCGCTGAAGTTGGTAAACCAGTAGGTGTTCAGCGCCCACGAAACGAGGGTGGGCGGCTCCAGGAGGTTCTTCTCCTTGGGTGGCGCGGCGCAGGGGGCGTCAAACATGGTCAGAGGGGCATCCCAAGGCGTCCAGAGCAGGGCAGCCTCGCCGCATCGCATCAGCACGCCCGAATGAAGGGTCCACCAGTTTACGCATGAGCCGGGGATCTGCTGATGCCGTGGATCGGCCCATGCTCCGCCGACATCCACAAGAATGGCATCGGCCTTTTGCAGGAAGGGAAAGAGCAGGTAAACCGCGCGCGGGTCGGTGGTGTAGTCGAGGGCGAACGCAATTTCCACATGCAGTTCGCTACCCTTGCGCAGAAGCTCCGTTTTGACATCGGCGAGGGACTTCCGCCGCAGGAGGGAGCCATCCGTCCATTGACCGGCCGTATCGGGGGCGCGGAACGATCCGCGCTCATACCACGCCCGCCTCCCCTCCTCCACCGGCTCCTCCAACAATGCCATGCCAAAATCGGCGCCAAGGAGTTCATCCCACGGAGCAGCTTCCGCTTCGCCGCTGGCGGGGGCGGAAAGGCGATCGCTCTCTTTCGCATTGCCACCGACGACAGCAGCCCATGCCGGGTCGAAGCTCTCGAAGTTGGCGTCGTGCATGACGACCTCGTTTCCCAGAGAAGCGCGCAAGGCTTCGTTACTGGCGTAGGCGGCTTCGTAGATGAGATTCTGCTTGGCGGACAATCCTGCCAGCGAAGCCAGACGATAGGGCGCGGTGATGCTGGTACTCGCTCCCCAGGTATGCTCCGCAGCCAGAAAAATCTTCCTGCGGACTTCGGTGCTCACACGGGGCTCCAATCCATTCGCCTCTGCCAGAGAGACTCTCCGCTGGGCGTCGAGCAAGGCAGCCGTTTCCCGGGGAGTGCTACCGACTCCGGCAGCCCACCAATCGGTCCAGTCGCCTTCATAAACGGGGCTTTCCTTGACATTGGCGCAGAGCCATGAGGTCCACTCGTGCAATAATGCCGTCCGCATCCGGGGCCAGCCGTTTTCCGAGGCGAGCCGGTTGTACTCCGACAGACCCGAAAGATATCCGGGATGCGGCCCCATGTTATCCGGAGGGATATTCGTCACCTGAAGCAGGATTTTCCCGAATGGAAGCCCCTCCAGCTCTTTCACCCGCTCACCGGCTACTTCCGCAATACCATAGGCCTCGTGGTTTAGCCCCCAATACGCGCCCTGATTATAATGCGTCCCCTGCCAGCAGGGTAGCAGGCGACCGGAGGGGGCTTTCCATTGGAAGTATGTCCAGCGCGGCAATCCGCCGCCACAAACGAAGTTCATGGCCATACAGACGGCGGTGACTCCGGCATCCAAAAGGGCGTCTGCCCAAGGCCAGCTCAATCCGTTGATATCGCAGCCCAGAGCTACGGAAATCGGTATGCCCTCTCCGCGCAGCTCATCCAGAAGGGTGAGCGAGGCACGGATGGTGCGCGCGTCCGCCAGCGGAGTGGGCTGTAGGGGGAGAGCCGCGACTTCGATATCCCCGCAGGACACCGCCTCCAGAAACTCCCGGCATTGCGCGGGAGTACGGGTCCTGAGGTATTCGCGGGCCACCCAGGCGGACTCGCACGTCCAACGGTAACGCATCTCGCTTTCGCGATCCCGGTTGCCCCGGCAAAGGATGAGAGCTTCGTCCAGAAATCGGAGATGCTTTTCCTGAATCTGACTCTGATGGGTGGTATACCCCCAATCGGTATGGGAGTGATGGACGACCAGTATCTCTTTGATCCGGTTCATAGGGAATGGGATGCTTCGTTCGGGGTTCTGCTTTGTGGCTGGCAGCTCTTCGGCGCTCGCGTTTTTCACCCATACAGGCGGATGAAACTATGAGGGATATTTTCTCAACATCTGAGTTATGATCCAGTGAAATGCGTTGTCTGAATTCCTAATATCCGGTATATTTTCCCAATGTCGGATTCTGCCCAGTCCTGGTGCTCGTCCCGGTACTCCTGGAATGACGTGGAGGAAATCCGGATCTCCCCGATGGGGATCTATCGGGGCAAAGTTGTGTCTCCCCGGGCGGCGTATACGCACCCGTATTACACCTGGTGGTGGATCAATACGGGCTCGTTACGCTTGGAAGTGTCAGGTGAGACGTTATGGGTGAAGGCCGGGCAATGGATTTTCATTCCAACCGGTCTCCGGCGTATCCAGGCGTTCGCCGCGGGAAGCCACCTGATCTCGTTGAATTTCTTTGCGCACTGGCCGGATGGTCTCCCCCTGCTGTCGCTTCCCCGGCCGGTCGTCGGCAACGGGGAGACGTGTCCATCTCTACGGAGACTGGCGACGCGGGTCTGTACGGTTCTTGAACGACAGGGGTCCGCCGAGCGCCATCTCCATCGCATGAACCTGACTCTGCCGGAGGTTCTGAGCGTCAAAGCGGCGTTACATCACTTTGTGAACACGCTGTTCGGATATGTTGCTTCCCAAGGGGGAAGCATGACCATCGTATCGCATGAGGACTCGCGGCTGGCAAAGGTGCTCAACTCGATTCAGGCGAATCTCAGGGCGGGACCGCTGCCTTTCCCGGAATGGCATGAGCAGACCGGGCTGGGGCGCTCTCAACTGGAGAATCTGGCGAGAAAGCATCTGCGGATGAGTCTTGCCGCCTATCGGAATCGTCTGTTGATGACTGAAGCCTGCCGACGGCTGGGAGCTCAGGCGGCTCTTGTGAAGGAGGTGGCCGATGCGCTTGGCTTTGTCGACTCCTCGCATTTCTGCCGCTGGCTGCGCCAGCATACCGGTCGCAGTCCTACGGATTTCCGCAATCACCCGAGCTGATTTAGGCCAATGCCTGTCGTCTTACGTGAGAGACCTATCGAGGGGAGAGGCATTCCCTGACATGCGCGACGGAAGCAGAATAATGCCGACGTCGGGCGACCGGCTTTCCCCGGAGGGACGTTGTTTCTCACGGCGCTTCCCCTCATCCGGAAGCGGGAATACATCACCTGCATTACCTTTAACCATTACTGGAACTATGAACAAACTCACTTTCAAAGGCTCATGGAATGAAGTCAAAGGACGGCTGAAAAAAGCCTATGGAGATCTGACCGACGACGATGTGACCTACAACGAGGGCCAAGAGGACGAACTCCTTGGACGGCTTCAGCGACGACTTGGGAAGACCAAGGATGAGGTCCGCAAGATCATCGCTGATATCTGATCGCCTTGCTTTGTGGAACGGTCCGAAGCTCCTCCCGCGTTTCAACGCGGGAAGGGCTAACGCGACGTGATTGCCTTTGTCATACGGTCATTACGAAATCAATGACTGCGTGCATCACCGCCCCTTCCGAATCGTAGCGGAGATGCTCAACCGGAGCCCGATGGCTGGGGCTGGAATAGCTCCAGATGATGGCGGTCTCTGCAACGCCGGCGCGCCAGATTCCACGGGCACCATGGTCTAACCTGTTCCCTCCCGGGAGGCGCATGCAGCTAAGAGTCTTTTCCGCCC
>JBEBWR010000026.1:0-21961 GCA_040392045.1 Chthoniobacter flavus
GGCGATGGGCCATGGGGTATCGCGGCGGTAAAAGCCGGAGGTAGACTCGTAGCCGCCCTCGCGCCGCTGCGCATCCATCGGGAGGTAACCGGCGGCTTCCCCGACATAGCCCCAGACGGTAAGCTTCGGGTCTGCCAGCTTCCCGCGCAGAAAGGCGACCCACTCGGCCAGCGGCTCCCCGCCGAACCATGCCACGCGACAATCGTCCGCGAGGGTAAAGACTCCAATGGGCCACACTTTCCAGCGGCCCCGCGTGACGGGATCACGCGTGAGCCAGCAGCGGGCCGCCGCACCGTAGGCGTTCTCCGCGCTCTCGTACTGTGCGAGGTCGGGCGTGGCCTCGGTATTGACCGGAAGGCGGACCCGCGCCGCAGTCGCCGACAAACGAAGGGTCAGCGACTGTGCGGGCAGGGCGAGGAGGCGCTCCACATCGTCGGCCAGCTCGCTGCCCACCGCAGCGGTATCCTCTTCCACGCAGGCGCGGAATTTCCCGCCCTCCGGAGCGGCAAGACGGGCCGGGCGGACATTCCCGCAGGCGGCCTGAAAGAACTGGATCTGGACCGCCCCAAGACGTTCACGGAGCAGGTCGCGGGCGACGCCGGGGAAGTCGGGAGAGATCAGCGTACGATCCCACCCGCAGTCGATGATCGGGTGACACGCGGCGCTGAAAGCCAGACAGCGGTCGCTGCTTTCGCTCTGGACGATCTCCAGCAATAAAAGGTCGGGCGCGGAAGGACCATCGGGATTTGGCCCGGCGAAGGCTTCTCCCTGCGCATTGAGGAGGCGGCGATTGATGCCGATACCGGTGCGCCCGTCGCGGCGCGAAACGGTGGCGGAGGCGAGATGCGCGAGCGCGTGACCGGCGCAGGCGACGAGGCGCTCAATGAGCTGCTCCTCGTATTCCACAAGCCCCTGCGGACGCGGGATCGCGGAGATTGCGCCATCGAAATGCGTAAACGGGCCGCTATGGGTATGCGAGGTATTGAGAATGATTGCCTCGGGCGAGGCTCCCGTAATTCCCGAAAGACGAAGCTGTAGCGCTGTCGTCAATCCGGCACTGAGACCGATGAGATCGAGCGAGACCAGCGCGAGACGCTCGCCCCGCTGGTCCTCCAGCAGCAGCACCTGCGCGATGAGGGGCGCTTTGATCCGCTCGCCTTTGGAGAGGACCATTCCGCGACCGCCGAGGTAGAGGCCGAGCGGCGGGGTAATCTCCACCTGTGACCAACCGGCCTTTGCAGAGGAAAGAGAGGTGCCTTTCATACCTCAGGATATCTACCGCAAATCCGCCCCCGTTCGCATAAAAAAAAGCGTCTCCGGAGAAAACAATCCGGAGACGCCAAAAACAACAACTTCAGGAAAACCCTGAGCGGCGGTTATGCCGTGACGGCGACGGGGTCGACGTTCACGCGACGCCCCTCGCGGTCGAAGCGGACGGTACCGTCCACGAGCGCAAAGATGGTGTAGTCGCGGCCGAGACCGACGTTGCGCCCCGGAAGGAATTTCGTGCCACGCTGGCGGATGATGATGTTCCCGGCGACCACGGACTGGCTGCCGAACTTCTTCACGCCGAGGCGCTTGCTTACGCTGTCGCGTCCGTTCTTAACGGAGCCCTGACCTTTTTTGTGAGCCATAAAAAGTGGGTGAGTAAGAGATTAAAGGATGGAGAGGCCTGAGCGCTGATTAAGCGTTGATGGCCGTGATCTTGACCTTCGTGAGCTTCTGACGATGGCCGACCGTGCGGTGGTAGCCCTTACGGCGGCGGTATTTGAAGGCGATGACCTTTTCGCCCTTGGTCTGGGCAAGGACTTCCCCTTTCACCGAGGCTCCCTGAAGATCCGCAGCATCGGACTTGATCGCGTCCCCTTCGGCGTAGAAAAGCACGTCGGAGAAGCTGGTCTCTGCACCGGGCTCTGCGTCCAGTTTCTCAACCAGAATTACGTCGCCGGCAGCGACCTTATACTGTTTGCCGCCCGTTTTGATAATTGCGTAAGCCATAAAA
This sequence comes from Chthoniobacter flavus, assembly GCA_040392045.1. Classification (GTDB taxonomy): domain Bacteria; phylum Verrucomicrobiota; class Verrucomicrobiia; order Chthoniobacterales; family Chthoniobacteraceae; genus DATMFV01. The sequence continues at coordinate 2,003 of JBEBWR010000026.1, forward strand.
GTCTCGAAAAGAAAGGCGTGAAACGTGCCACACCCCCTGCATCTTGACAAGGGGTTTCTTTAAAAAGATGGCCGTGTGGGTTCTCTGCCTCTGTTGATCCGCTCTCAACGCCCCTCGCGGGCGAGCGCGGCAGCTTCCTGATACTGTTTCCGGAAGCGGTCGCCAAGCTTTTTCGCCAGCCGCACCTGCGCGATCCGGTCGCCGGGGCCGAGGGCGGGGCGGATGACCTCCATCGCCTCGGTGTAGGTGATCCCGTCGATGGCGTCAAAACGGGCGGTGGCCTCCGGAGGGAACCCGGCAGCGATCAGCGCGCTCCACGCCTCGCGCAACTCCGGATGCGGCGTGATACAGGCGGCCTGAATGCAAAAACCGATGGCGCGGAAGAGGCGGCCGGTCCATTCGGGGTGATACTCCAGTCCCCCGGCGGCGTAGGGATTCACGTCGGGGTCGGAGCGGAATGCGGCGTACTCCGGCGCGTAGAGATCGGGGCGCAGAGGGAGGCGACGCAGGGCGTAACGGACGGGGCCGCCGGGGGTGCCGCGCTTCCAGTTCCAGAGTTTCTGCCCCTCTTGAGAAAGAACAAAGCCGATGAACTCCTGCGCAAGCTCCGGCGAAGGTGCGCCGCGCAGCAGGCCGATGGGGTCGGAGCCGTAGCTGGAGCCATCGGGCGGGGTGAAGTAGTGCATCCGGGAGGTGCCGTCAGGCCGGGCGACGGCTTCGCTCTGGCTGCGACCGTAGAAGTCGATCGCCATCCCGGCGGCGGCATCTCCGGCGGCGACATCCCACGGGACTTTGGAGGCGGCGTCGGTGAAGTAGCGGGCGTTCGCGGCGATCCGGCGGATGAGCCGCAGGCCGTTCGCCCAGCCGGCGGCGGGATCGACGGCTGCCCCCTTGCGCCCGGTGGCGGCGATCTCTTGCTGGAGAACCATCTCGAAGGCCTTGGCCGCCGAGCCACTCTGCGTGGGGTCGGCAAGGGCGGTCTGCCCGGAGAACCGGGGATTGGCGAGATCGTGCCACGCGGCGGGCGGGTGCTCCACTCCGAGACGACGAAGGGCGTCGTCCTGATAACAGATACCGAATGCGGCTCGCGCCGCTCCGACCCACCGCCCCTCGGGATCGTAGAGCGCCTCTCCCCGGGCCAACGCGGGGATGGAGCCACCCGGACCGAACAGCTCCGGGTAGCGTGACAAAATATCGCCCGGGACAAGGCAGCCCGTACGCGACTGCTGGATGAACTCATAGCTGCCGCCGCCGAAGTAGACATCAATCCCGACACCTACCTGTGACTGCAAAAACGCCTCCCGCGCCTGCGCCCCTTCCTCACCCCGCGCATCGGGCGTGACCCACGGATCGGCAAAGGCGGCCTCCACCCGGCCGCTCCATCGTCGCCCGAGCGTCCGCTCCCAATGGAGTCGAAAGGCGCTGGCGTAGCCGGAGGCAAGGGTACGTGCGATCTCACTTGCGCCACCGGGGGTGCGCCAGTCGATGGCGACCGTGCGCCCGCTCTTCTCCCGGTAGTATGCGGTAAAAGCGCGGGCAAATTCGTAGCGGGTGGCCTCGTTATGCGGCGAGATGATGACGAGCCGCTCGTCGGCCTGCTCCAGCAGAGCGCTCTCTCCTGCCGGACGCAGGAGAATCGGCAGGAGAATGATTGCGGCGAGCGCAAGCAGGTATCCCCAGCTCCCCTTGGGCAGACTCATCCGCTTACCCCTCCGTACCCTCTGCCTCCGTATCGGGGAGCACCTTCTTCACCAGTCGCTCCACGCCTTCGCGTCCATACTCGGAGGCGGGATAGAGCCGCTGAGCCTTGAGGTACCAGGCGAGACTGGCGCCCACCTGCCCTTTCTCCTCCAGTTCCTGAGCGGTCCGCAGGGTCCGCACAAAGTCGGCGGCCTGCGTAGTGAGATTGGCCCGCATCTGATTAAGCTTGTTGTCGTCCGGGTACTGCTGGAAGACCTTCTCAACGTTCTCCCACGCTCCCGCCGAGTCGCCATGACGGGCGATCTCCGTGGCGCGGATGACGGCGCTTTCAATGGTCTGCATCGCTTCGAGCACCTCTTTGAGCTTCTCCTGACGCTCGGGGTAGAGCGCCGTGGCAGCGATGAAGCGCACACGGTCTTCGTAGATCTGCCGGTGATTCTTCTGTGCCAAAAGCTGGTCGAGATCGGCCAGAGCGCGCTGCTGGACATCGGCGGAGTCGAAAATCTTCCCGCTCACTTCGGCCAGCGCGGGGTTGCGCGGCCAGATCTCCGTGGCGGAGCGCAGCTCCGTTTCCAGCGTTTCGCGGTCGCCGGAGACGGCGGCGTTCCGCGCTTTGGCGAGGTGCATGGCGCTGACCGTCCGGGCGGTCTCAATCGCGGCGAGCGGCTTGGAAGTGTCGAAATCCTTCGCCGTCTTCTCCAGCTCTCCCACCAGCTTCTCGGCGAGGGAGTAATCCTTCACCTCCAGCGCGGAAACGAGCTGATTGGCCTTCTGCGAAAAATCGAGTGCCCGCCGCTTTTCCTCACGGGGCAGCGTGCGCAGCTCGGGGAGGTATTCCCCGATGACAAACGCCTCGGCGAGCCGCTTCGTAGCGCTCTCCATCTCGTTGCGCTCGGAAAGGTACTGGTACGCCTGCACGCCCTCGCGCACGTCGCGCAGGGCTTCATTGGCCATCGCGTCAATCGTGGCGACCGTGGGCGGGCTGCCCGTCGATTTCGCAAAAAGATCCTTCGTATCCTCGCCGACCCGCAGCGTTGTATCGCCATCATTGAACACCGCACGATAGAAACGTGTCGCAATAAGGACATGCTGGAACCGCCGCTGCAAAAACAACTGGGCAATGAGCGCCTGAAACTCGACCTTCACCTGAAGCTCCGAGAGCTCTTTCTTGGCCTGATTCGCCTTGATGGCGGCGAGCGTTTCGACCAGCCGCGTGGCGTACGGACCGACCCGCAGATCGCGATCCGCCTGACGCTCCTTGATCCAGACTTCCAGCGCCTCGCCTTTCAATCCCGCCGGGGGACGCTCCAGATCGCTGCCGCGCCCCGCTACCCGGGCGTTCCACTCGTGCTGCCGGCGCTCGGCCTCCAGCGAACGGTTCGCCGCGATAATCCGCTGGGAATTGTTCATCGCGTGCCACGCGGAGTAGACCGCGTCGGCAATGCCTTCGCAAAGCCGGGCGTCGATATCAAAAGCGGAAGCCTTCGGGAGCAGCCGGAAGGCTTCGTCCACGCCGACCGCTCCGCCCCGGGTGGGAGCCAGACGGTCGAGAATCTCATGGATGAGCGCCTGATACGCCTTGTCCGTATCGGTCGTCTGCCCGGGGGCGTTGAGGTATTTCTCAAAGCGCGCCTGAAAGAGGCGGTTCTGGTTGACGTTCCACGTCTGGCCGTTCCAAGTGAAAAGCTCGGTAGCCGGGTTGAAATTCGGCATGGACGGGAGCAGTCCTCCTCCCCCTCCCCCGCTTCCCTGTCCGGGGCTGGCGGTCGGCGACGCCGTGGGCTGTGCGGGCACCAAAGGCGTACCGGAGGCCGGCGGCGGCTCCACCACCTGAGCATGAGCGCCCGCGCCAAGGCTCACGCCGACCGATACCATCAGGGGGAAAATATACGCCTTCATATGCAATACACCGGGGGAAACGATGTCGGGAAAAAAGGAATCATTCTTTCCCCGGTTGTGCAATGGTTTTGATTGCTCATCTCTCCTGCTACCATCCTTTTGTACCTATATTTATGAAAACCCGACGGATGCTCTCCACCTTCGCACCGATCCTGCTCGCTTCGGCGCTGCTTTCACCCACCGCTCCGCTCCATGCCCAAACTGCGGAGAAAGCCGCTGAAGCCAGCGCCGATGCTCAATGGAAAGCGCTACAGGATAAAGTAGAAGCGCTCCCCAAGCCCCCCGCCGCAACGGCTCCGGAAAAAGAGCGCGAAGCGTGGAAAGCCGGATACCTCCGAAACCTTCGCGACCTCAGCGAAGAAACGCGGAGCTTCTACCTCAAGCATGCCGGACTCTCCACGGCAGCGCAGGCGCGGGCGCTGGAGCTTGAAGCCCTGGTCATGATCGCCGGGCTGAGCGATTCTTCGGAAGCTCCAAAGATCGCCGAAGCGCTCCAGATCCGCCTCAAAGAGCCGGGCCTGACCAAGCCGCAGCAGTTCAATTACCGGCTCGCCCTGCTTCAGGTCGCGCATCAGGACGACGAGCAATTCGCCAAAGACGCTCTCAAGCTCGCGCAGGATTTCCCCGAGCACCCGAACGCCCCGCAACTCGTCATGATGGCCGTGCGGGAGCTTCCCCCCTCCAAAGCCGTCCCGCTTCTGGAGAAATTCGCCGGGACCGTCGAAAACCCGATGCTGCGGATGAGCGCGGAATCCATGCTCACCGGCCTCAAACGCGTCGGCAAGCCGCTTGAGCTGAAAGTCACCACCGTGGACGGCAAGGAGATCGACCTCCAGAAGCTCAAAGGCAAAGTCGTCCTCGTCAATTTCTGGGCTACGTGGTGCCCCCCCTGCATCGCCGCGATCCCGGAAGAAAAGGAAGTCTACAGCCGCTTTAAGGATCAGGGGTTTGAGATCCTCGGCATCAGCCTTGATCACGACCTCGACGAACTGAAGACTTTCCTCAAAAAGAACGATATTCCGTGGCCCAACTCCACGGAGGCGAAAGGTTTTCAAGGCGTCATCCCGCAGAAATTCGGCATCACCGCCGCCCCCACGCTCTGGCTGGTGGACCGCCATGGCATCCTCCGCGACGTCAACGTCCGCACCGACCTGGCAAAGAAAGTCCAAGCCCTCCTCAACGAAAAATAACCCACTGCGTGGGGTTCCGGCTGGCCAAAGGCCAGCGGTTGGTGGCTGGGAGTTTGGTTAGCAGGGGGCGGTACGGAAAGGGAGTCTGTGTGCGCTGGGTATGACATCAACGCACCAACATTCTCGCTCCGGAACACCAACGCCTCCCCGCTCCGAAGAGTCGGGCCCCGCCCGACCCGCGCGGTAGCGCGAAAAACGCCACGCAGTGGCTAGGACTTTTGGAGGCGGCGGGCGAGGAGGATACCGCGCTCGTCGACCTCCACCTCAAAAGTAAAGCGCTGGCCTTTCTGGAGATTCGTGGAATTGAAGTTTGCCGGGATCAACACCGGTAGCACATCGCTGCCCTCGTCCAGATCGACCGAGTAGAGCCGCCCCGTCTCCGCCGACCAGCCGAGCTGATTCGCCACCGTCCCGGAAATGCGATAGACATTCCCGCGCAAACTATTGGAATTTTCCAGATAAGCCGCAGCAGGAAAAGCCGCCAGCGTCCGGAACGGATCGCTCACCTGAGAATAAACCCAGAAGCCGCCACCGGCCACCACCAGACAGAGAAGAAACCCCGCAACCAACCATGCGGGATGAAGAGAGGAACGTGCGCGTCGTGCCATGAGAGGAAGGAAATAAAAGAATACCGAGGGATGCCCTACGTTAAAGGATTCTCCCCGCAGTGCAATCCGGAATGGCGCGTCGCAGCCTCACACAGGGAGCGACAGCCCCTTCCCCGCGATCAGCGTCCGCCAGTCAATCAGCTCGCCCAGCATCTCGCCAGCGATCTCGCGGGTAATCCGGAGACTCTCCTCCCAGTCCGCCTCCCCGCTCGCGTCGATCTCCGCCTTTTTCGCCTCAAAAAACCGCACCATCATCGCCGAGCGGGAACTGAGCCGGAGAAACTCGCCGTGCGTACGGACCGCAGCCACCGCCGCCCCCACCGTCGGGAAAAAAACCGTCAGCACCTTGATCCAGTAACAAACCTTCTGCTGCCAGAGCGGAGAATTGATCGCCGCGTATTTCGCATACTCCGGGTAGTGATGGTAAGCGATCGCACGGGCAACCACCCCCAACACCCCGAGGAAGAAAAAGAGCATCGCCACATTGAAAAGCCGGTTCGCCACCAACGCCTGCCAATTCGCCGTCGTCCGGTGATACGCCGCCTGCGCCTCAATCTGTACCTTGCAGAAAAAGTGCCGATGCGCCTTCAGATAATCCGGCGAGATCTCCGCCGGGACCAGCCCCGCCTCCCGTACCATTCCGCGCAGCAACTGGTCGATCCACGGCGGCGGAGTGCGAAGCCCGCCATCGAAACGGGAAAGCCGCTCCACCCCCCACCCCAGCGGAAAGAAAAAATAGAGCGCACGAAGCTGCTCCGCGAGAAGCCGGTACTCCAGCGCCCGCAGGTGCCACTGATACCTCTTCTCCACCGTCACCAACACAATCAGGCAGACCACCGAGACGATCTGGAGCAGGAACCCCTGCCACGCCAAAGCCGAAAACGAGCCGACCACCGCGAAGACCATCGCCACCAGCCCGAAGAAATAACGCAGCAGGTAGGCGCACCGGAACGCCCCCATATAAAAGAGCGCTAAATGATCCGCCCACGCGTAGTGCGGCAGCAGCGTCTCATGCAGGCGGGCGCCCACCGCGTCCGGAAGACGCGAATGCTCCCGCCACGTCGCTGTCGCCTCTGCCCGGCTCGTCTCAAGATAAGGCGGCAGCCGCAGAGGAATCCCCCAAGGTTTGCGCAGGCAGACCACGTTCCGGAACAGCGTAAAGAGCGCCCCGTAGTTCGCCCGACGCTCCACCTCCCTGAAATAACGCGCCCGACGACCGATACTCTCCTCATCGCCGACCAGCCCCTTGTGCAGCCGCTCCCGCAGCGCCTCCAGCCACGAACGCCACCGGTTCGCTCCGAGGATCTCCACCCGCACGCACGGCTCATCCACTCCCGGCTCATAGGGGCGCACACGAATCACCGGAATCCCCTTCCCGAGCGCTTCGGCCACAATATGCGCCGTACCGCCGCGCTTGCGCGTACGGTCGTCGTCCATCACCGCGACCAGCAGATCGCTGTGCTCCATCATCACCTGTCCCGCCTGAAGATAAGCCGTCCCCTCATCCTCCCGACTGCCATCCAGCTCCAGAACCGCCGTCGCCGACGCCAGCAGCCGCCGGTACTCCGCGCGGGACTCCGGCGTCTCAAAATCCCGCTCATACTCAGCGCGGGGAAATGGCAGGGGACATTGAAGCTCCACCCCCAGTTCCAGCGCCACGTGGGCGGCGATCCGATCAGCCCCTTCCGCAAGCGAAGAGACCAGCCGCATGGCAGCCGCTCCCTCCACCGGCTCCAGCCCGGAATCCGCCGCCAGCTCCGGCAACAACTGGCCGACCGCCGTGAGGATCTCCCGGATCGCGCCTCCGACCTGCGCCGTCTGCTCCACGGGAAGCCGCGGATGGCGGTGCCCCGTAATGCCGACATTGAGCACAAAACGGGGCTTTGGAGGATGAAGCGAGGGCGCTTCTTCAGGGGAAACAGAAGTCGGCATCACGTTCCGGCCTTCAATAAACGGATTCCCCTTTCCGGTCAACCGCGGCACAAAATCCGCTCCGCTTTGAGAGGCGTTTCAGGCTGTCCATTTCCGCCCGTGATTGGATAGAGTCGGGGTTTGCCTGCGCGCTCCGCCCCCGTTCACCATGCCTCACCAAGTCTTCCTTTCCTACTCGACCAAAGATACGGCTGCCACGGAGGCCGTCTGCCGGTTTCTGGAAGCCAGAGGGGTTCGCTGCTGGATGGCCCCGCGCGATATCCCCGTCGGGCACGACTGGGCGGAAGCCATCATCGGCGCGCTCAACCGCTGCCCGGTGATGGTCCTTATCTACTCGTCCAACGCCAATGCCTCCACGCAGGTCACGCGCGAGGTGCAGCGGGCGTTTGAGAAAGGGCTGGCGGTTTTCCCCTTCCGCATCGAAGCGGTGCAGCCAAACCCGGGGCTGGAGTATTACCTCGGCTCTGTCCATTGGCTCGACGCGCTCACCCCGCCGCTGGAGTCCCACATGGGCAAACTCGCTGCGGCGGTGGAAAAAGCGCTGAAGCGGCATGCGGATGGCGATGCCGCCGTCGAGTTTCCCGCCGCTCCTCCGCGTCCGAGAGCGACTGCGGAGTCAGGATCGAAGAAAGGGATTTTGTTTGCCGGAACGTTCGCCGGTCTCCTCGCCCTGGGAGGCGCGGCATGGTGGTTCACCCGTCCCGCTCAGAGCACGCCCCAACCTCATCCTTCCGCTTCCGTCGAAACGGCGGAACCCATTCCTGCCGCCGCCGAACCGCCCCCTCTCCCCGAGCCCACTCCGAAAGAAGCCCCGGCGCTCCCCTCTGCGGCCTCCCCACAGGAGGCCACGCGGGAGCTGCCCTGGCGCGACAGCTTTGCCCGGGCCTATCTCCCGGTTCCCGGCACCGACGTCCTCTTCGCCCTCTGGCCCACGCGGGTCAACGATTACAAAGCGTTCGTTGCGGCCACGGAAACGGAATGGCCAAAAGCCAGCTTCGAACAGGAGCCGGATCACCCCGCCGTCAACATCACGTGGAACGACGCCCAGGCCTATTGCGACTGGCTGACCCGACACGAAGCGGACACTGGCCGGCTGCCGTCGGGCTACCATTACCGTCTGCCCACCGAAGCCGAGTGGAACCGCGCCGTCGGGCTTGACGAAACGACAGCGCCCGACGACTCCAAAGGCCCCTACCCGTGGGGCAGCCAATGGCCCCCTCCCCCGGATGCGGGGAACTACGCCGCTTCGCTCGAAGTCGACGCCTTTGCCCACACCTCGCCGGTCGGCAGCTTTGCCCCGAACCGCTTCGGTCTCTTTGACATGGGAGGCAACGTCTGGCAGTGGTGCGCCGAAAAACCCGGGCCGGAATACCGCACCGCGCGCGGCGGGTCATGGATGAGCAGCACCGCCCGCGAACTCTCCCTGCATTACGCTTTGCAGGCCGTTCCCGTTTACCGCAACGCCGGTTACGGCTTCCGGTGTGTGCTCGCGCCCGTGCCGTAACTCTGTTATTCCTTCTCATCATGAACTCCGTGCCGCTCCTTCTTCTCGGCATCGCCCTCCCGCTGGGCGCGCTGTCCGCTGCCCGCGCGGAATCTCCCGAGCCAGCGCCCCCCAGCCCGCTCCACCGGACCACCGTGGGGAAAGTCCACGAAGCCACCGTCTCCTCCGTCTACCTTGAGCGGATCGGCAAAGAGACGCGCGGGGGCACTGCACAAGTCATCGTCAGCATCTCCGACAACCCCTTTGGCGCTCCCGCCGTCGGCGTACTGGAAGAGTACTTCGAGGGGATCGGGAGCCAGTACCGCTCCTCCGTCTGGATCGCCGCGATGGCCGCCTCTCAGGCTTCCAGCGGCATGATCAACGACCGCCGGTTCACCGTACAGGTCGGCAGTCGCGCCGACGGCCCCTCCATGGGCCTGCTTGTCGCCGGGGCCATGCTCGCGCTGCTTCAGGGCGAGGATCTCCTTCCCGACGTCACCCTTACCGGAGCGGTCAACCCCGATGGTACCGCCGGGCCGGTCGGCGGACTGGTACTCAAGCTCGAAGCCGTCAAAGATGCAGGATTCAAAACCTTCGGCTACCCCGTCGGCTGCCGGATGGAGACCGACCCGCGCTCAGGCAAGCTCATCGACCTCGAAGAGCGCGGACGCGAACTCGGGCTCAAGGCCGTGGAAGTGCGCAACCTCTACGACGCCTACGAACTGCTTACCGGCAAAAAGTGGCCGCGCGTCACCCCTCTGGCGGAGAGCCGCCTCGCCCTTTCCGGCCCGCTCGCGACCCGCATCGCCGAAGCGTGCAACGAGCTCGGGGAAGACATCGACCGCCGCCAGACCGGTCTCACCGAAGGCGCACAGACCATCGCCGCCGCCGGCAAAACGCTCCCTGTCAACGGCAAGGCGATCCCCGCCGTTGACCGGATGCTCAACGACTTCACGCGCGATCTCGACGCCGCCACCCTCTTCCGCCAGCGTGCCCGGGAAGCCACCGCAGGCGGAGCCATCGCGCAGGCGTACCTCAATCTGCGCGTTGCCGACCAGCTCTTCGGCATTGCGGAGATCGAAGAGCAGCTCCTCCGCCCGTTGCTCCGAAAGAAAGGGAGCGAAGAAACGCTCACCGCATGGAAAGCGATCCACCACAGCGCCCAACAGCAGGCGGAACAACAGCTGCTCGCCCTCAAGGAGCTGCTCCGCTCGCGCACCGGCGACGAAACCCTCGGCGAACGGGTCGACGTCCTTCACAGCTACCTGCAATACGGCGAAGCGCTCGTCGACTACCTCTTTGCCCGACAACAGGAAGCCGCCATCGGAGAACTCTTCACCCGGCCTGAAGGCGAACGCTTTCCCCAACTGCTGGAGACCCTGAAAACCACCATTATCAGCTACACCCGCGCCGCGCGGCGCGCCGGGAGCACGCTGGAATGGTCCAAATTCACCGCGCAGCCCGGGCCGCCCGTCGTCGTCAAACCGGGATTGTACGAAAAGCTTGGAAAAGCGTACGCTTCCGCGTCCGCAGCCGCCATCGGCTACCTCGACGCGCTGATCATTCACCGCGACGCAGGCAATCAGGGGATGACCCGGGAGCAGGCTGCCGCCACGTTTGAGCGGGAAGAGCGCGACTACGGATTTATCAAAGCCGCCACCCGCTATGCGGAGCGCGACCTGCGGCCCGAAGCCCCCCGCGACCTCTCCGCACCGTCCGAGCCGCTGGAGCGCTTCACCACCGCCCTCTACGCCTACACCGGCGCGTCATCGCTTCTCATGAAGCACTATGCTTTCCATGCGGAAATCCCCGCCGAGGGCGACACCGCCGGAGCCACCCCCATCATCCGGCGCAAAGCCCTCTCCGCCGCGCTCGATGGCGCGCGGGACCGCGTTCTCGAAGAATCCGCCAAGCTGGAGATGGAAGCCGGTATTGTCCCCGACTCGATCAAGCTCAATTTCGACCTCGCCTCCACCCTGCGCGACGGCAACAGCGACGCCGAGCGGATGCTCGCCCTGCGGGCCTACTGGCGGTGCAACCTCCTTTGCTACCTTACGCGGCTGCTCGCCCGGCAGGAGTGATCGTTTCTCCCACTCAAAAGGAGCGGTCAACAAAAGGAATCGCCAACTTTTGCAAAACGGCCCATAACCTGCTTGCACTCTCTCTTATCATGATGAACCTCCAGCTCAAACCACTCCTTCTCAAAGGAACGGCCGCTCTGGCGCTCACCACCCTGCTGACCGCGTGCGGCGACCCGGCAACCACCGGTCTCGCGGGCAGCGTCATGCAGACCATCGGCGGATCGGTAGGCTATCACGGCGGTCATGAAGCGGCTCACGCCCTCCATACCGCGGGGCGGCTCGCTGTCGCCTTCTCCATCTACCAGTCCTACCGGATCACCCGGGAACAGGAAGAGATCGCCCGCGCGCGGGCCGCCAAAGCGGTTCGCTCCCCGCAGGTGAAGCGCTCCAAGGCCCAATATGTCGCCGTCCCGGTCCCGAAAAAGAAGCCGACCCGCAAAGGACCGAAGGAGGACCTTGTCGTCGTCGACAAAGCCACCGGCAAGCCCGTCGACGGCAAAGTCTACGAAACGACCAAGACCTCGCAGCTCAACAACGGCAGCGTCGCCGACCTCGGCGGCCACGAAGCCGTTGTCTACAGCGGCATGCAAGGCGTTTGATACAGGCTTCTCAAAAGACATTCCGGTCGCCCCGGTCATGCCCGGGCGGCTTCCATGCCGACATTCCCCGGTTGCTCCCTACCGGAAGGAATTATACCAACGACAGTTGAAAACAGGCCTTTATTGCGCAGGAATTTTCAGGGAGGGCAAGGCGGTGGGTGAAGGCGCTCTCTTTCGATAGCGACTTTATCCGACAACGCCGCCTTCCCTGAAAAGGACAGGCCTGAAAGACTCGTTTTCAAATGGAGTTGGTATTACTCGCTCTGGTAGCCACCTCGCTCCTCACTGCCGGCGACCTCGCCGTAACGCGCTTTCGGAGCCTCATAACCTGCCCTGCACCAGGATTCCGCAATTTTCTCCAGATCCGGGATAGGACGGGTTCCGGGTTCTTCTTTCCATTGAGCAATAAAGCGTTCGGTAAAAAAGATGCACGGAACGCCTATTTCATGGCTGTTGCTCGTGTAGTCTAGCCACATTTCGTAATTCTGATGAATCCAGTCGTCCGCATCGATGGGGAATCCCGGTAGCGCGGCGTGAGCTAACCGGGAGCGGGCCTTCATGGCTTCCATGAGATCGTTGGGTACGGCACCCATGTCGTGGAGGCGCACCATATCAAAGCTGTCTGCGAAGTAAGGATGGACGGTGCTGCTGGTAATCAGCGCATCGGGCTTTGCCGCTTTCGCCGCATCATAAATGGTCTTCTGATAACGATAGAGCAGCTCAATCCCCCATTCCTCCCCCGCTTGCCGGACCTTCCGGACCGCAGAGCGCCCCTCTTCCGCAAATCCGAATCTTGGACACCAGCGCGGCTGACGCACATTCGGGCTATAGCTAAGCTGATCAATTTTGAATCCGTCCGCGTTGTATCCGTCCGGACTTAGCAACTCCGTTACCCATTCGGAAATCGTTTCGAGATACCGGGGATTACTCGGGTCCGCCGTCCATTGGCGACCATCTCCAAGGATCGAGAGTTCCTCAGAGAGCCCATCCCAAAGCCAGGTACCCAGCCACAGCAGGACTTTGCGGCCCGCGTCGTGCTGACGGTCAATGAACTTCCGCAGGTCAGGCCAGCGGATAGGGTCGGGCTTCCATACCCCGGTGAGCGACCAGCCGCCGTCAATGATGATGGTCCCGACGGGAACTCCAGCCCGTTCGAGACTGGAAATCCAGCGCTCGTAAAGCCCCTGAATACAGTAGGCCATCGCGCGGCGCTCCTTTCCGATACCCTCCTGAACCATCGCATGAGCGACCTGGTCCCCCCATCCGCAGTAGATCGGCCTTAACCACCACTCCGGAATCGCTTTCTTCCCGGTGGGCGGATACTGCAACGCCAGCCCCCGGGAAAGGATCTCCATTTTTTCCAGCTCCGGAGAGAACCGGATGACGGCAAGGCTGACATGGGGGATGATCTCCCCGGGAATAGTGCGTCCTTCAAGGTCGATCGTAATAGAGACACCATCTTCCGTGGCCGAAAAGTCCACTTCGTTCCAGCGATGCCATCCCGGATCGGCCTTGATGCCAATAAAGCAACGCACGCCCTCGCCCTCCACAACGACCACCATCGGCGGAGGCGAAAACTTCGCGCTGGTCAAAGCATTGATACGGATTCCGATCCTCAAAGCTTGCGGTACCGGATAGGGGGCTGTCCTATGGGTACTTGAGGGACTGGGGTTCCATATCGCCGCGGGAGCAAAGCCAAGCTCTGCACTGGAGATCACCCATTGCAGCCCCTCGCCGGTGGACCGGGGCGCAAAAAAGATCGGAGCGTCCATTTCGTTAGCGATTGCGGAGGGGTGACCGCTAACGTTTACGAGACCTCATAGCGCTCAATAGCGAACGCGACTTCGCCTTGGCAAGAAGCACCATCCCGGCGCCGACGATCAGTGCGGTCGTGGCCGGTTCGGGAACCGCCGCGGTCTGGAAATACGCGGTCATGATCTTTGAGTCCTTGTAGTAATTCGTGAAGTCGGAACTGAGCCAGAAGCCAGTATTCGCGCCCAGCGGATTGGTGCCGCTGACTGCGCCGATGGCGAACTTCACCAGCCTGCGACTGCCTGCCGAATTGCTCGTCCCCTTCTCGTCAAAATGCAGCATGACGGTATAGGTCATTCCCGCCGTCAACTGCACCTCCTGCTCCAACCCAAACGTAATATATTCTTTTGCAAAAAGATCCTGCGGCAGCACTCCATATTGGGTCGAGACCAGCGTTCCATCCTGGAGAAGCGTCGTGGGACTTTCGGTTTCAAAAATCTTGATGGTGAATGACGCACCAGCAGCCTGACTCTCGAAAGAGTCTATGAAGTACGAGATCGCGCTGAGGCCTGAATCGGTCGGCGCCACGAAAGATTGTCCCACGTCACGGTAGGTGGAAGTGGTGGTGCCGTAGGCGTTCCAGTTCAAGGTGGCGTCGTTATATCCTTCGGCATAGGCAATCAGGTTTTCCGTTGGAGCGGCGGCATTCTGAGTGATTTGCACTGCGGCTTGCGCAGAGCCAAGACTGCCAATGAGGGAGAGAAGCAGGAGCGTTTTTTTCATAGGATTGAGGGGTTTAGAGAGGTTGTGTGTAAGTCTACTTGTACTTTTTCCAGAAGGGGCTGCTGGCAGGGAGTTCGCTCGGGCGCAGCCGCTCCACATGACCGTCAAACATCAGGTAATTAGCCCTGCCTTGATGCCTTTCCGATAAGGCGGGGCCGCCTTTCGGGTAGAGATAGCGGTACTCCGAATGCGTACCCGGATTGGTCTCATGATCTTTCGAGTCACCCACGATAATCGTCTTCGACGGCTCTTCAATCTGGCGCAGATTAGTATGCGAGTTATACGTATCGTTTGCGGCTTTGTAGCCGAAGTTCTGATAGTTCCAGCCGTAGGCCACGGCTTCCCGTGTCAAACGAGACTCCTTCCGGGCGGGGCACTGTTGCCACGCAAGGGGAAAAGCCGTCCCGACGGCGGTTGGCTCGGGGTAGGAATAGGAGGCATGATACTTCGGAAAGCCCATGTAAGGATTCAGCTCATCGAACCAAAAGTAATTACTGCGTATTACAGCAGCAGGAACGATGGCGCCATTCCGATCCCCGGCATAAGCGAAGAGTCCCAGCCCGATCTGGCGGAGGTTCCCGGCACACTTTGCTCCATCTGCGCTCTGTCGCGCAGAGCTGATGACGGGGAGCAGGAGCACGCCGATTACCGCGATGACGACCATCACCAGAAGAATCTCCATGACCGAAAAACCCTTTTGGTGGCGCTGCATTCGAGCCGTTTTGGAAGAGAGAGGGAGCATTGGCATGTTACGGTGAAGACGAGGCATTGGAAGACATCCGGAACTCCTTCGGTATCCCCAGTTCTGAGGGGCGTCGGGCCAGATACGGAGGCACGGTCATCAGAAGCTTCTTCCCCTTGCTGTCTTCAAACTTGAAGAAGCGGCCTTTGTCGGAGTTCTGGATTGGGACAGAGAAGTAGGAAGCCTCCGGATGCTGCGAGAAGTCAAAGATCACGCCCCGCTCCTCATCGACGATCCGCCCCTGCGCCAACGCCGAGTATCCACCGATCTCTTCGATCCCTGGAGGAACAAAAAACCATGCGTCGTAGACATTAGAGATCACGGTGCTCCGCCCTTCTCCCGCCGGGATAAAGACGGGGGCTTGCTTCGGCCACTCCATTTCACAGATCCCCGCAAGATCCGTCACTTCAATGGCATACATTCCCGGCTCCCCGGCCTGGAGTTCCAAAGAGTGCCACTCCTTGTCAGATTTCACCTCGTGAGTCGAAGAGGCGATCCCTTCGGGGTCCTGTGTGTCAATCAGTGAAAGGTAGATCGACTGGTTGGCATCCAGCGTTTCGCGGCTTCTGACCTTGAGCGGCAGGGCAGCCTGCGCTTCCCTCGCAAGCCAGAGCAGTCTTTGGCGACCGGAAAAGGTAAAATTGCGAGCCGGATCAGTATGCGCCATCGGAGAAGGTACCAGCTCGGAAGAGAAGGCTTTCGGCTCGAAGGGAAGCGGATGAACCTGACTGAGCCGCTCATAAAGGAGCACCCGCAGTTCACTAGCATCAAAGACCGGGGCCTTGTCCTTCATCACCTCAAAAGCAACGGGCGAAATCTTATCCCAGATCGCCATCAAAGGCTGGCGCCGACTAAAGACCTCGGCAGCCGGAACGGTCGGCATCGCCCTGCAACGAATCGCGAACTGTGCAAGCTCCCGATAAGCGTCCTTCTTTTCCTCCCCTTGTGCTTTGGTAAAATCGTGGACGAGCTCCACGTAGCGGGTATAGGCGACGAACTGAAGAATCCTCTCATGGACCGCCGCATCCCTACTAGCCTCAAGGGCCGCATTCAGCGCCTTGTACATCTTCCCCGTGAGCACTTCGGAGACGATAGGATAGGCATCGCTATCGATCATGCTGAAGAAGTCCCGCATGTGCGGAGCAGCTTCTGCAAAAGACCTTTCAAGGAAATCTGAGTAGACGGTTTCGTAATCCGTTTCCTGGGGAGCCCATAGAGCGCGCATCCCGGCATAAAGCCCGATACCGGCGGTCGCCCACGGGCCACTGGTCATCTCGGCGTTGTAATAGAGCGCTCCGCTCCCGAAGAATCTCCGGATAGAGCGGAGATACTCCCGGGGATTGGAGGCGGTATAACTTCCGCCCGGCAGATCGTAGCCTCCCAGCCAGACTGCGATATAATCCCGAATGCCCAACTCCGCGCCCCTTTGGTGCCAGCCCTTCATCAGCTTTTCCACCGGGGTGCGGCGGTTGAACTTCGTCGCGACACTAACGATGATGCCCGGTTCCAGTTCCAGCGTCGGCGGTTGGGAATTGAGGTTATAGGCTTGGATCGCTACCCGTTTCTCCGGAAGTTCGCTCCGAACTGCACGAGCCACGGCATTTGCCAGATAAATTGCCTGATCCGAAGGCGTCCCGATGGCGGACTCTCTAGGCCATCCGCGCCCGTCACTCGGATCAATAGAATAGGTATCTTCGTCCGGATGAGCCTTGAACCAGTTCAACGCGTCCTGACAGACCAGCTCCTTTAACCCGGGGCTATCGACGACAAACTTCGGCTCATAGTGCCCGGACCCGGCGTCGGCCCATGTTCCTTTGCGCGTGATCCATTCCGGATGAGCCCGGAAGGCCCCGGCATTTCGCTTCATGATCGCCACGTAGGCATGCCCGGTATTGAATTTGAAATCCGATTCCGCACGATTCTTGCGTTTCCAGTCAGCGAGTGCCGCTTCCGTCTCGTCCGCATCCGCCGCCGCCACGAGTTCGTTCGGGATTCGGCGAAGGGCAATGAACACATTGCGGTAGACGAATGCCGGTTCACACGTCCGATCAAGTTCGAGACGAAGCGTCGGGTGGCTCGGCAGTATCTCCCACGCGGGCGAAGGAAAGAACTGCCGATAGCCTACGTGATGGAGGAGATCAAACATCGCATTTTGGACGGCGACATCGGTTTCGCCCGCGATGACCAGCGAACCCGCCCCGGTAAGGAGTCGATAACGTTGGCGGTAGGAGGTTCGCGCGGTTTGCTCGGCGGGCGGCAGAAGATCGGGAGAGCAGCTTCGCGTGCCCATGAGAATCCCTCGTTCGGGTCGCACGGAGACGATGTCGAAGCGTGCTCCCGTGATCTTTTCCAAGAAAGAAGCAAGTTCGACGGCAAGCGCCTTCACTTTGGGAGAAGCTTCAGGCGCAACATAAATAGGTAGCAGCCCCCGCCCTTTCTCCGCAATCTCTACGGATTCCCCTGCAAAAAGCGAAGAAACAGGAAGGGTTGCCGATAGCGCGGCCACGATCGTCGGAATCCCTCGCTTTAACGTCGGCATCATAAATCCCGCCAACGCCTCACCGATCCGACAATCTCTTCCCAAAGCGCACCCCAATCGGGTGAGCCAGCGAAACGGAGATGATCGGAGGTTTTCAAGAGACAGCTTCATATGACTACGTTGTCATAATAGTCCAATCGTCATCGCGGTCAAGTCGAATTGGCCCCAAGTTTTACTGACTCCCCAAGCGGCCCGTGGCTCACGTCGATTCTCTGATCACCAGCCGTGCGGAAACGGATCTGGACCAGCCCTCCTCGGGCTTCTTCTCGCCCCTGATTTTCTTCAGCAATACCTCGGCGGCGGCTTTCCCCAGTTCCTCATTCGGATGGGCAATCGTCGTCAACCTCGGATGGCAAAGAACGGCAGCCTGTTTGTCGTCGAAGCCGACGATCCCTATCTGTTCCGGGACTCGGAGTTGCCTCGCTTTGAAAACATCCAGCATTCCCAACGCCACCGGGTCGGAGTAGGTAATTACGGCATCCGGAGCCTGCTCCAGATTCATCAGGTTCCTCGCGGCGTCCCTCCCCTGCTGAAAGAGCAACTCACATTTCCCCACGTGCGAAAGATAGTGATAGTGCGGCTTTAACCCCAGCTCTCTAATCCCTTCATTATAGCCATGCAGGCGGTTGGCGGCGTCACCGGGACCGACATAGAAAATCCGGCGCTTCCCCGTTTCATACAGGTGATGAATAGCCTCTTTGATCCCCTCTCCGCGGTCGACCATAATATTGTCAAATGCCCCCTCGCCAAGTTCGTCCAGCACCACCGTCGCGATGCCCCCCGCTTCCAGCCTCTGAACCACCTTTTGTAGAACGCGCAAATCCGTGGAAAAAAGAGCCACCCCGGCGGGGCGGTCTGTCTCCAGATCTTCCATCAGCTTCTCCGGAAAGTCCGGGTTCCCCCCTTCGCCTTCAATTCGGATCGTCAGGGGAAGCCCCGCTTTGCGCAGGACACTATCGAGAGCCCGAATCTTCCCCATATAAAGCTCGGAAGCCTCTCCCATCGCTTCAATCGACCAGATCACCAGCACCACCTCCTGCAAGCGCCCCGTCTTCAATCCGCGCGCGGCCCGATTTGGGCGATATCCCAGCCGCTTCGCGCTCGCCTTGATCCGTAGCAAGGTATCCGCCGCCACATATCCCTCCCCCCGCATGGCCCGACTAACGGTCTTGATCGAAACCCCGGCGTCCCGGCTGATATCCTGCAATGTGGGTGTAGACATGGGAAAGAGAGGCGTGGGTCCTTACGACCGCACCGCCGATCGTGACAACGATGCCATTCGTTCCGGATTTACACAATCCCCAACTCGCTTTCGCCTTGACCAATCGCGGATCGCCTCTATTTTAATGACAACGTTGTCATCTCCGTCGTCTTCAACGTCTATCACGCATTTTCCCATGTCCTCTGAGCTTCTCTCCCCCGTATCGGTTAACCGCCCCGCGGTTCAGCAAAGGCGTTACGCCATCGCCGGAACCGGGATCCGGGGAATGAGCTTCGCCCAGGCTATTTTGGAGGATTTCTCCAGCGTTGCCACCCTCGCCGCGCTGTACGACCCGAATAGAAGCCGGATGCAGGCGTTCTCTCAACTCTTGAAAACGGAGTTGCCCTGTTATCAGAATTTCCGCGACCTCGTTACGGAGGTGCAGCCCGATACATTAATCATCTGCACGCCCGATGCGACTCACGATGAACTCATTGAGATGGCGTTTCAGCACGACCTCGACGTTATTGTCGAAAAGCCGTTAACCACGACGCTTGATAAAGTGGCAAAGATTTTCCGCTTGGAAGAGACCTATCAACGAAAGGTCCGCGTCGCGTTCAACTGCCGTTACATGCCCCTATTCCTTGAGCTGAAGAAGCTCCTGATGACGGCCCCCATTGGCGAAATCAAGAGCGTCAACCTTGAGTGGTCGATCGATCGCAATCATGGTGCAGAGTATTTTCGTCGGTGGCACGGGCAACTCTCGCAGTCCGGAGGGCTGCTGGTTCACAAGTCAAGCCATCACTTCGACCTGATCAACTGGCTTCTGAATGACATCCCCACGCAGGTGCACGCCTTTGGTTCGCTCCAGTTCTTTGGGCCCAATGAGCGGTTTAAGGGAAGTCATTGCAGAAACTGCGACGACCGTGAGATTTGTCCTCTGGTACACAAGCCCGACTGGGAGGGCATGGAGCCTCTCTATTTCCAGGCGGAGCATGAAGACGGTTATCTCCGGGATCGTTGCGTATTCCGCGATGAAATTGATATCTTCGACACCATGAATGTCACCGTGCGTTACCGGAGAGGCGCTCAACTCGGCTACTCCCTGGTTGCCTATTCATCCAGCGAGGGCCCCAAGCTCAGCATTACGGGTACCAATGGGCGCATCGAAACCGAAAAATTTTTCCGTGGCAGCCTGCGCGACGAAAACACGCACACCATCCGCGTCGCCACGGGAGTGGGGCCAAGTTTCAGGAAATGGGAGATCGAAGTCCCGCCCGCTGAAGGCCCGCACTCGGGAGGAGACATCCGCATGTTCGAAGACCTGTTCTGCGGCACCGCTGCCAACCCGTGGGAGCAGCAAGCAAACTCCGACGCCGGGGCAGCCAGCTGCCTCATCGGGATCCAGGCCAATCAATCGATCATCAGCGGTCGTACCGAGCGCATCCC
>JBEBWR010000027.1:0-21361 GCA_040392045.1 Chthoniobacter flavus
CTGCCGCCCGAGGGTGGAGGCGGAAGGTTGGGGGCGTTTTATTTTGTTGGGCTGCCTGATTCGGTCATCAGGGCGTCGGGGAGGGCCAGTTTGGTGCTGACGCGGATTTCCCGGTAGACCATCGTTTCGCCGGTGTCGGGGTGGACGAAGTTGGTCTCGCGTACGCGCAGGGTGTCTTGCGGCGGCGCGGGGAAACGGCGCGGCGGGAGGGTGCGGATGGCTCCGCCGAGCAACCAGAAGGCGCCGATATGCAGCAGCACGACGGCGAATACCAGCAGGCCGATCTGCCTGCGCGTCATTGCCGCCGGGCCTCTTTGCCCTCCTCGATCAGCTCCCAGAAGCCGGGCTTCCCGGCCAGGGTGTCGTCCTCTTCGCCCATTGGCAGCTTGGAGCGGAAGAGGAAGTCGCGCAGGGTGTTTTTGTGCAGGACGCGGTGAATGGTGATCCCTTCTTCCGCGCGCTCGAAGTAGATACGGTAGTCTTTGGCCCGATAGCGGTGGAGCGTCTTGCCGTCGCGCACGATCCTGCCGAAGCGCTCGGGATCAAGCTTGTCGAGATCCTCCGGCAGGAACTGGAACTCGGCGAGCAGGTCGAGCTGCATGCCGGTGGGGAGAGCCGACATCTCGGCGGCGCTGATTTCGTTAAAGACGATCTGAAACATGGGCGTAGGGTGCGCGGGAGAGCATAGTGGCAAATGGCTCCGGCCTCAAGTGCTTCCGAGGGCTTCCCACTCGCCGGTGAGCCGCTCCAGTTCGTCGCTGATGTCGAGCAGTTCCCGGTTGAGCGTCATGGCGTTGCCCCCGGAGGCGTAGGCTTCGGGCTTTTCGAGCTCTTCGCTCAGCTCGCGCTGCCGACCTTCGAGATGGGCGATACGCATCTCCAACGCCTGCATTTTCTTCTCCACCTCGCGACGGGCGGCTGCCTCGGCTTTGCGCCGCTCGGCTTCCTGTCGCTTCTGTTCACGCATCTCTTTCATCCCCGGGGTGGAGCGCGCGGCGGTTTCTGCGGGCGCTTCGTCGGGGCGGGAGTTGGTGAGTTTTTCCCCGGCAGTAAGCGCTTCGCGGGCCGAGGTGGCCTGCGTTTTGTCGAGGTAGTATTGGTAGTCGCCCGCGTAGGGGGTGAGCTGCCCGGCGCTGATGTGCAGGACGGTCCGGGCGATGGAGCGGATGAAGTGGACGTCGTGACTGATGAAGATCAGCGTGCCTTCATACTGCCGCAGGGCGTGGATGAGCGCGTCGATGGAGCCGACGTCGAGGTGCGTGGTCGGCTCGTCCATGAGCAGGAGATTGGGCGGATCGAGCAGCAGGCGCACGAGGGCGAGTCGCGTTTTTTCTCCGCCGCTCAGGACGGCGACCGGTTTGAAGACGTCATCGCCATGGAAGAGGAAGGAGCCGAGAACAGTCCGGGCGATCTGCTCGCTGGGTGGATTCTCGATTTGCAGGACGCTCTCCAGCACGGTATCGCGCGGGTTGAGCATCTCGGTGCGGTGCTGGGCGAAATAGCCGACCTTGACGTTGTGCCCCAGCTCGCGCGTCCCCGCCTGCGCGGTGAGCGTGCCGGAGAGCAGCTTGATGAGGGTCGATTTCCCCGCGCCGTTCGGGCCGACGAGGACGGTCCGCTGCCCCCGCTCGGCTTCAAAGTTCAGGCCGCAGTAGACGGCGAGATCGCCGTAGGAGAAGTCGATCCCCTTGAGCGAGATCGTCCGCTGACCGCTCCGGGGCGGCTGCGGGAAGGTGAAGTGCACGGTTTTCTGCGCGGCGAGCGGGGCCTCGATCTTCTCCATCCGCTCAATCTGCTTGAGCTTGCTCTGCGCCTGAGAGGCTTTGCTTGCCTTGGCGCGGAAGCGGTCGGCGAAGCGCTGGAGGGTTTCAATTTCTTTCTGCTGATTCTGATACGCGGCGAGGTGCTGGGCTTCGCGCACGGCTTTTTCAGCGACGTAGGAGTCCCAGTTCCCCCGGTAGCGGTGCAGTCGGCGGTGCGAAATCTCCACGATGGAGCCGACCAGCGCGTTGAGAAATTCGCGGTCGTGCGAGATCATGAGAATCGCGCCGGGATAGGTGGCGAGGTAGTTCTGAAACCAGACGAGCGATTCGAGGTCGAGATGGTTCGTCGGCTCGTCGAGCAGCAGCAGGTCGGGCTCCTGTACGAGCAGCCGGGCCAGGTGGGCGCGCATGATCCAACCGCCGGAGAGGGTGCGTGCGGGACGGTCAAAGTCCGAGGTGCGAAAGGCGAGCCCGGCGAGAATGCGTTTGGCCTTCGGCTCCAGCTGCCAGCCGCCCTGCTCGTCAAAGACCGCGAGCGCTTCGTGATGCTCCGGAGCGTCATCGGGCGTGGTGCGTAGGGTGCGCTGCGCTTCGGCCAGCTCAGGCGTGACGGCCATCGCCAGTTCCAGTACGGTCTCTTCGCCCACCGCGGCGCTCTCCTGCGGGAGAAAGCCAAAGGTGGCCGCCCGCTCCATGGCCACGCTGCCATCATCCGGCGAAGCTTCGCCGAGGATCAGCGAAAAGAGCGTCGACTTCCCCGCTCCATTCGGCCCGACCAGCCCGACCTTGTCGCCACGGTTCACCTGTAGCGAAGCGTTCTCAAAAAGAACGCGTCCGCCAAAGCTCTTGCTGACCTGAGAAAGTGTAAGCATCTGGAAAAACGAAACCGCAAAGGTTCAGCCCCCGCCGCCATTTTCGCAAGCCGAAAGGTGACCCGCCAAAATCCCGACTTGCGCTAGGGGGGAACTCACGCTTGATTGCGAGGCGTTATGCGTTGGCCTCTTTTTTTCACCGTTCTCTGCGCCCTCGCTCTGCTGCCTCTTCCGGGGCATGGCCGGAGCGGCGGGAAGGGCCTTGGCCCGGAGGTGCAGCAGCTCCTTGTCAGTATCGCCCCGGGCTGGAACGATTTTCAGGGCAGGATGATGGCCTTCGAGCGCGATGGCAAGGGCGGGTGGAAGGCGGTCAGCCGACCCGCTCCGGTCCTTTTCGGCAGGAACGGCCTCGCATGGGGCCGCGGGGTTTTCGGGACGGGAGAGAAAGGGCGCGATAAGGTGGAGTCCGACAAGCGCGCCCCCGCCGGGGTCTTTCGCATCGGGACGATTTATACCCACGACAAGGCTCTCCCCAAGGGCGCGAATTACCCTTTTCACACGATCACTGAAGCCGACGCATGGATCGACGACCCGACGCTGCCGAATTATAACCGCCACGTGGTGGTCGATCTGAAGAACCCGCCCGCGTGGTTCAAAAAAGAGCAGATGAAGCAGGACGACTGGGCCTATCGCTGGCTCGTGGAGATCCGGCATAATGCCGACCCTCCCGTCAGCGGCAAGGGGAGCGCCATCTTCTTTCACCTGCGCCGGGGAGAAACCCGCCCCACGGCGGGCTGCACGACCATGAGCGAGAAAGACCTCGTCTCGGTAATGCGCTGGCTGAGCGCCTCCAAAAACCCGCACTACGCGCTCCTCCCGTGGAGCGAATACCAGAAGCGCTGGTCCGCGTGGGGCCTCCCCTCGCCGGAACAGGTCGCCGCTCTTGCCCCGGAGAAAAAACGCTGATGAATACCCTTCTTTTCTTCCCGCCGTTGCTCGGCTTCAGCATGGAGTTCTGGGCGCGTTTTGCCGAAATCGTCTTTGGCACGATCTTCAGCATCGCCCTGCTCTGGGTGGTGATGCAGATCTGGAAGAAGAGCGACGAAGAAGAGAAGAACGACCCGACCGATCAGGAGAAGTAGCGCTCCTTTCAGGGCATTTTCCGATTGAAATCTCTCCCGAAAGCCGTATTTTCTGCGGCGTTTCCGGACGAGATGCGCCGTACCCGGTCAAGACAAGACGACGCGCCAGCCTCCGGCTGGGCATCACCTCAAACCTTGTCTTCTCTCGTATGCAAACCACCAGTTGGATCATTCTCGTCATCGCCGGGCTGCTTGAGTGCGCGTGGGCCGTCGGCCTGAAATATACGGACGGTTTTACCAAGCCGCTCGCCACCGTTCTCGTCATCCTCGCCATCATCGCCAGCATGGGGCTGCTCGGTGTGGCGCTGCGGCATCTCCCCGTCGGTACGGGCTATGCCGTATGGGTCGGTATCGGCGCGATGGGGACCGCTCTTTTCGGTATCCTCGTGCTCAAAGAACCCGCCACGCTCGGGCGCATTTTCTTCCTGCTCCTGATGGCCACCTCGATCATCGGCCTGAAGCTCACCAGCGGTTCAGCGGAATAGCGTCTCTACTCCGGGACTGCAATCGCGTGATCGGGCAGCAGTAGCGGGACGTCGGCTTCCACCAGATAGAGCGCCTGTCCGTCTTCGCGAACGAGCGCGCCCGTGATCGGCTGCGCCGGATCGCTCTGGAGCACGGCAGGAGGCGTAAGGAAGCGGAGCGTTCCCGCTGCCCGGTCCGTCTCCAGCCGTGCGACAAGCGCGGCGTCGGCCCGATGGAGCGCCTGCCCGGAGAGCGGGCAGCAGAGCCAGTTCAGCGGGAGCGCGGGGTCCATGAGATCGGGGAGCTAGTATTTGAAGCCGTTCGCGCGGATGCGCACCATCGGCTCCTGACCGGCGTGCTGCAATTCGCCGTCAAAGACTTCGGCAGTGTAGAGGATATGATCGCCGCAGACGACCCGCCCGGCCACCTTGCAGGCAAGGAAGGCGTAGGCGTCCGCGATCTGCGGGATCTCGAAGAGGTTCTCCACCAGATCGAGCCCCTCAAACGAGTCGCCGGGGCGGGAGAATGTCTTCATCAGCGCGTTGTTCTCCTTGCTTATGATATGGAGACCGAAGAGCCCATGCCCGTCCAGCGCCTGAAGCAGTGCGCGCTCCTTGCCGACCGCGATCGAGATCATCGGCGGCTCAAAGCTGCACTGCTCCACAAAGCTGCAAAGCATCCCCACCAGCTCGTCATCCACGCGCGCCGTAGCCACGTAGATGCCGCTGGCGACCTTGGCGAGCGCCGCGCCGATGCGCGCGCGCTCGTTCTCTGCGTCGGAGATGCTATCACTCATAGCTTATAGCTTAGTACTTCGGAACGCTCGCGTCCACGTCGTCGGACCAGGCATGAATGCCGCCCGCGAGGTTCCAGAGCTTTCCAAAGCCCGCTTCGCGAAGCATGCTCACGGCCTTGGCGCTGCGCGGCCCGAGCTTGCAGAGCAGGACGATCTCGTCCGCGCTATCCAGCTCGCTCATGCGCGAGGGCAATTCGGGCAGCGGGATGAGCTGCGAGTCCGGGAGATGGCAGATGTCGTACTCAAACTTCTCGCGTACGTCCACGAGCACCAGCTTGTCCTTCCGGTCAAGGCGGGCTTTCAGCTCCGTCGCGGTGATCTCGGGTACCGGCTCCTCCTCGGCTTCGGCTGCGGCTGCCTGCGGGATGCCGCAGAACTGCTCGTAGTCGATCAGCTCGGTGATCGTCGGGTTCTCGCCGCAAACGGGGCATTTCGGGTCGCGCCGAAGCTTGTACTCCTTGAACTTCATCTTGAGCGCGTCAAAGTGCACGAGGCGTCCGGTCAGCGAGTCGCCGATCCCCATGATCAGCTTGATCGCCTCAATCGCCTGCATGACACCGATGATGCCGGGGAGCACGCCCAGCACGCCGCCCTCCGCGCAGCTCGGAACCATGCCGGGAGGCGGCGGCTCCGGGAACATGCAGCGGTAGCAGCCGCCGTCGATGTGCGGGGCAAATACGGTGCACTGCCCGTCAAAGCGGAAGATCGAGCCGTAGACGTTCGGCTTTTTGAGGAAGACGCAGACGTCGTTCGACAGGTAGCGCGTCGGGAAGTTATCCGTGCCGTCGATCACGATGTCGTAATCCTTCGCAATCTCCAAGGCGTTCTCGGAGGTGAAGAAGGCGTCGTGCAGGTCGACCTGAATATTCGGGTTCAGCTCCCGGATGCTGTCGCGCGCGGAGTTGAGCTTTTTGCGGCCCACGTCTTTCGTGCCGTGCAGAATCTGGCGCTGGAGATTGGAGAAATCGACGACGTCGGCGTCCACCAGCCCGATCCGGCCGATGCCGGCGGCGGCGAGGTAGAGCGCGATGGGCGATCCGAGCCCGCCCGCGCCGATGCAGAGCACACTGGCGGCCTTCATTCGACGCTGACCCTCCAGCGTCACCTCCGGCATGATGAGGTGGCGGGAGTAACGGGCGATTTCGTCGTTGCTGAACTCGATGCGGTCCAGCCGGGCGTTGTCAATGATACTCTTGGCCATAGGAAAAGAGAGCTATCCTACGTATCCCCGGAGAAAATGCAAGGGCACGCTTGCGTCCTATTTTTGCATATTCCACGGGGGAGCCGTGTCGCTCACACTGCTCGCCCATCGCTCCGCTTTCAGATCCCAGCCCAACTCTCCAGCAGTCAGCAGCCCGGCGTGCCCATCGGCGTAGCAGACCGCTACCTTGTCGCCATTGCGCACCGCGAGCGGGTAGGTCATCAGCTTGGGGCGCACGGCATGGAAGCCGTCGTACTTCCCGTTGGAGCTCTGCGAAGGGTTCGGCTTTGCCTCCGCCAGCAGGATGACGGAGGAGCGGTCGGCCAGCTCAAAAATGGAGCCGGTAGGCTTTCCGTTCACATTGGTGCTGTACGGCATCAGCACTCCGTTGACCCCATAGCCGATCATCGCCCATTGCCAGGCGTTTTTGTCGACGTGCATCCGCTGGAGAAAGGTGCCCTCCTTCCAGTACGGCTTCTGCCCCGGAGCGAAGAAAACGTCGAGCGAGCCGACATAACCGCCGTGGTAGACGGCTCCGGCCCAGTAGCTGTAGTGGTTGGGAAGCGAGCCAACGTCAAAGCCCGCCGGATAGCTGGTCTGGACCGTGCTGACGTAAGCGTAGGGGAAGCGTCCGCGGTTGGCCTCCTGAATCCAGCCGAGCAGCCCGCCGCCGATTGCGCGGATGTTCGTCACGCTCGCCGTCCGCCGGGCCGTCTCCCGCATTTTTTGAAGAGCGGGCATGGCCAGCACCAGCAGCAACGCGATCACGGCCACGCTCACGAGCAGCTCGATGAGCGTAAAGCCCCGACGTTCCGGAAAGAGCAGCGGTCTTTTCATGGCAGGGGGAGGGGAAAGGAGGGGGGATCACGCTACGGCTGCGCGGTGGGCGCGGCGGCCTTGATGATGGCTACCTCCTGATTATCACGGTTAAGCGTCAGTTCAAGCACGGTGCGGTCGCCTGGCGTTCCTTCCGCGCGAACGGAGCGGAGGCGCTGACCTTTTTCGCCGCCGAAGATATGCGCCTCCAGCGGCGTTTCGCCTCCCAGAGAGTAGCTGCCGGAGCGAAGCGTCACGATGCGGTCGCCGCCGACCACGTAGCCCGGCCCCTGCTGGCGCACCGTGATCGGGTAGACCTCCTTGAGCAGATGATCGCCCGTGAGCCGCTTCGCGTAGAAGCAGGTGAGCACGCCGTACTTGAGGAATTCCTGCACGTCGAGCCACGGGTCGCTGGAGCGTTTCACCGTCAACGAGAGCGGCGTCCGCCCGAGCTGCGCGCCAAAGAGAAAGAAATGATCGTACTGCGTCGGCTCGGCAAAGTGCGCCACGGGGAGGCGCGTCGCCTTCCGGGTCGTGTCAAACTGATTGGCATAGATCAACGCCTTGTGCTTCACGAGAAAATCGACCGTATCGGCCTGATAATCGGCCACCATCAGCGGTACCGTCCCCACTTTGCGCACGATGCGGAAGTTCTCGTCGAGCAGCGCCGTCACGCCGTCCGGGTGATTGAAGCTGATCCGCGCCCGGGAGTGGTCCCACTCATCCAGAAAGACGCCCCGCACGCCCGGGGTCTTGAAGTACCGCTCCAGAGTCTCGCGGAACTGTCGACCCGCCGAGGTGTTCTCCGTCGGCAGCAGATTGTAGAGCCACCCTTCGCGGTACTCCACCAGATTGCCCCGGTAGTCCTTGATCAGCGAATCTTTCAGCCGATCCAGAATCGAGCGATCCTTCCCTACCCCTACGAGGTGAAGATCCGAATAGAGCAGGAACGGCAGCTTGACTCCACCCGCCTGCGCCGTACGGATAAATTCCGCCGCCAGATCGAGCGATTCCTGTACCTCTTCGGCCGGTTCGTTGCCATAGATCAGGCGCCCCCGGCGCGCCTTATCGCCCGGCTCCGGCTTCATCGCCACCGGCAGGCAGGGATTGGTAATCCCCGTATCTTCCAGAAACGCCGCAATCTCCTCCGGCGAAGTGAGATTCCGGTCAATCCCCGCCGGATAGACAAACCCGAAAAGCCCCGGGATCTCCTGATACGCCTGCCAGCGCGCCCGGATGCGGTTGATAAACCCGTAGTATCCCTCCCCGTTATCCGGCGAGAGCGCCCAGCCCACCTCCTGCGAGCCGCCCGGCTTCAGGTAAAAGCGATCCGTCCCCACTCCCAGCGTCTCGTCATAGGCCAGATACGACGCCTGATTACGCAGCACATCGGTATCCACCAGCAGGCCAAACGCGCCCCGCTCCGTGCGGAACCACGCCGTGGGGATCGTCCCCATCTCCCGATGGGGCTCGCTGTTGGCATAGAACGTCGGGCGCTTCCGGCCAAACAGGCGAAACTCCCGCAGCCCCTCCAGATCCCCAAGATGGAACTCGTAGAGAAGCCCCACCGCCAGATCCTCCTGCGTCAGGTTCACCACGCGATCCACCACGCTCACCCCAAAGGCCGAGCGCTCCAAACGCCGCTCCACCCGCACTTTCGCGTGGGAAAATACCAGCGACCCATCCGGCTGCCGCTCCACTTTCCACTCCGCGCCCATCGGCTTCCATCCTTCCCCTGCCAACCCCACCTGAAGCCCCACCGAAAGCGGTAGCGCTTCCATCCCGACCTCTACCCGGCCATCCTCACCAAGCGTCACCTCTGCCTTTCCGGCCTCGGCCACCTCTCCGCCTGCCCGCACCTTCACGGCGGCCGTCAGATCGTCCGGCGCCACATCCAGCTTCAATCGCTGCCCCTTGTGCAGCGAGATCGCCCGTTCGCGAAACGGCATCAGCGGCTCGCTCAGATAGAGCGGCTCTTCCACCACCGGCGCAGGATGCTTCTCCATCTTCGGTCCTGTCGTCACCTCCAGATTCCGCACTTCCACCTTCGCCCCCTCCACCCCTGCGAATACCGAGCGCAACTCCACCTCCGCTTTCCCCTCGTCCAGCAGCGAGGTGATATCAAAGACATAGCGATGGAGCCGCCCCTTCCCCGGCGCTTCATCGTCCCACCGGTGGTAAAGCACCTTCATCGTCTCATTCGCTCCGCCCCAGTTGACGAAGCTCCGCTGCCCGTGAACCCACTGGTGCTGCTTGTTTCTCAGACGATCCACCGTTACCGGTACTCCGTTCACCACCACCCGGAGCGCCTCGGCCGCTCCCGACGCGAAATTTCCAGCGGCAATCCGTGCATCAAAGCCCAGATAAACCCGCTCCTCCGGCTTCCCCTCGCTCCCATCGGGCGACACCCACGAGCGCCGCACCGACTCACCCAGCTCCAGCATCTGCGACTCGTCCGCCATCAGCGGCATTGAGGCCAATGCGCCAGCGATCGCTATATTCAGAATCCGTTTCATATTCAAAATCACCGCTGCCTCTCTATTCAAATTCAATCTCCAATACCGGGCGGGCTCTCGGTTTCGGGTTTTCCGAGGCTCCAAAGCGAATAAACCGCTCGCTCTCGCCATCCTCATCCTGCATCCGCATGAGTACGCCGCCGTTCGCACCGCCCAGCCATCCCTGAACCACCTCAGGGGGGAGCTCGACCTCCACGTCGCTCCCCGCTTGTACGCTCCCCGTTGAGGCCTCATGGAGCGGCGTCTCCGCATACCCGCCGCCCGGCTCTCCGAGCCCCTCACCGCCGCTCCAGCGCTGATAGAAATTCAGCCGGTAATTCCAGCTGCTCACGTTCTCCATCGCTTTCCCCTCCCGGCTGCCATCGTCCTTCTCCTGCGTCCAGACCGCGTTTTCCGCCGATACCGCGTACATCTGCCAGACGAACGGCTCCCCGCTCACCTGCACGCAGTGCAGCTTAAGTCGCGCCCGCTGCACCTTCCCCTGCCGCATCTCCGCGGGGAGCGAATCGAGGTCAAA
The DNA here is from genome assembly GCA_040392045.1 of Chthoniobacter flavus. Classification (GTDB taxonomy): domain Bacteria; phylum Verrucomicrobiota; class Verrucomicrobiia; order Chthoniobacterales; family Chthoniobacteraceae; genus DATMFV01. The sequence goes on from JBEBWR010000027.1 coordinate 10,029, forward strand.
CGCCAGCAGCGAACGCCGCAGCGAAGCATCGCCGCGCGGGCCGGAGCCGACCCAGATCGTACTTCCCGCGCCATAGTGCCGCCCACCAAAATCGCCATTGATGAGGATCACATCGCGTACGCCATGATACACCTCCCCCTCCACCACCTCCCCCTGAGCGAGCTGGATCTGCGCCGCGCTCTCCTGAGGGAAGAGCCCCGCTGCCAACAGGGTCAATCCAAGCGCCGCCGCCCTCATCCCTGTCTCCTCCGGTAGCGCGCCGCGCCGTAGAGAACTCCGCCAGCCAGCAGCAGCGCCGCCGTGGCAGGTTCCGGGATCGCCTCATAGGTGACCGTTAACTCCGGGCGATGGGCCACCGTCCCCCAGGTACTTGATGCAAAGCGGAAGTTGTCGCCGGCTTCCAGCGGGTCCTCACCCACGGGAGTCACGACAAAGAGCAGCCCGGCATTGTCGCCGCTGATCCAGCGCTCCAGCAGCTCCGCCGATAACGACCAGGTCACCTCCACGCCCTCCTGCCCCGTCGCTCCGGTGGTCACCGTCTTCACGCCATCGATCACGGTGTTCACATAGTCGATGCCGGGAGTGGATAGTCCAGCGCTTCCGGCCCAGTTGACCGTCGCCGACTGCCGGTAGTTCCACGCAGATGATCCCGCCTCAAAGGCGCCACCGGCATTCCCCTGCACCCAACCCGCGTTCGCGGACGACACCTCATAGAGGCTCAAAAGGACGCTCCCCGAAGTGCTGCCCGAGAGATTCTCCAGCGTCATCGTCAGCGTCGCGGAGGTCACCCCATCGGTCACACCATCCAGCGCGGAGACATCAAAGCGCAGAAGAATCCGGCGATCCGCCCCTTGCGCATCTTTTCCGGCCCAGAGGCTATTGGAGTTTCCGTAGTTCCGCCCGGCGTTGGCTCCGCCGATCAGCGAAAGGTTATCGGTACCGCTATAGCTCCCGATATCCAGCTCAGGGATCGCCACTCCCTCCTGAAAGCGGATCGTTGCAGCCTGCGTTCCCGATACCCCGGCGAGAAGCAGGGCTCCGGCGGTGAGAAAGGCAGAGTAGGTCTGTTTCATGGTTGTTTGTTTTGGAGGAGGTTACAAAGGACTATTCATTCAGATTCCGCACCGATTTCCGAAGCAGAAATTCTCCATCGAGCATGGTATGGGAAGAGTGAAAGCGCCCCGTCTTGAGCGCCTCGATCATCATCTTCGTCGCCAGACGACCGATCTCCCCTACGGGATCGACATAGGTGGTTACCAGCGGCAGCCCCGGGACCGGCTGGCGATTCCCGCCACGCCCCAGCAGGCTCACTTCTTCGGGGATCTTCACGCCCCGTCGGGCCAGCGCGCTCCCCACCCGCTCTATATAATAGTCGGTAGAGATAATGATCGTCGGCTTCTCCCGCTCGGCGAACCACTCATCGGCAAAGGTCTCGTACACGTCATCATCCGCCCCCAGCGGAATGGCCCTTGGGCGGGAAAGCTTCTCATGCAGCCTTGCATCGCTGTAGTGCTTGAGCGCTTCGTCGATGCCCCGGCTGACCCGGCTCAGGTTCTCACTTGGCGTGTCGTGCCGGAAAAAGACGATCCGGCGATGCCCCATCATCCAAGCATACTCCGCCAGCTTGAAGCCGACCCGCTCCCAGTTCGCCGTGACGCAGACGGCGTCCAGCGACGGATAGTAGGTATTGATAAACCCTACCGGTATCCGCTGTGTCAAAGCGCTGAGCCACTCCAGCGGAAAGACGCCTTCCAGCAGGACGCCGTCCACCCGATCCTCCAGAATCATCTCGGGAAGCCCGTCGGGATTCGGCGGCTGGGGCGAGATCATAACGCTCCAGCCCTCCTCTTCGGCGGCCTGACAGATTCCGAGGAAGACGCCGGAGTAGTAGCCGTCGTTCCTCTGCGTGGCTTCGTAGTAAGTCGTGCTGAGGATCAGGCCCAGTACCTTGTTCAGCGTCTCCTTGCGATCCGCATGGGCCTTCTTCGTGCGCTCGGTCACCGCTTTGCGGAAAAGCCGGTCGGGCTGGTAGTCGAGCCGCTTGCTGACCTCCAGCACGCGTTCGCGCGTTTCCGCGGAGCCGATCTTTTTCCCGTTCAGGATCATCGACACCGTGGTATGCGAAACCCCGGCCTCTCGGGCGACGTCGCGGATGCTGGGGCGTTTGGCAGTTTTCACGGCAGGGGGAATCAAGCTTGATGCGAGAGTGCCACAGCCGGAGGTTTACTGTCAACTTTACATTTTCGCTTTTTGTTTACCTTACACTCTACGCTTGAGGGAGACGGCCACTTCGATCCCGGCGGTCTGCGGGAACATGTCCATCGGCGTGACGCTTTCAAGCCGGTAAGCGCTCTTGAGCGCGCCGAGGTCACGGGCAAGCGTGGCCGGATCGCACGAGATGTAGACGATCTCTTCGGGCGCTGCGGCGAGCAGGGTGTCCAGCACGCGTGCGGTGGCTCCGGCGGCGGGCGGATCAAGGAGGACGGTGGTACGCCGACCGGGCTTGCCGGAGGAGAGCACGGCAGGGAGCGCTTCAGCTACGTCGCCCGCGATGTAGCGCTCGTGCGGCTTGGCGGAAGCCCGGGCGTGAGCGACGGCAAATTCATTCTCTTCAATGCCGACGACTTCTTCGTATCGCTCCCGTAGCGCTTGCGCGAAGAAGCCTGCGCCGCAGTAGGCGTCAACGAGCCGCCCTCCCGAGGTGATCAGTCCGGCGACGACTTCGAGCATGGCGGCGGCGACGCCGTCGTTCGTCTGGTGAAAGAAACCGGTCTCCCGCCGTTCCGAAAGCGTGTAGTCGCCATCCGCGAGCGGGCGGGAGCGCAGCTCCAGCAGGCGTCCGTTCACTTCGCCGGAGGCGATGGGACACTCGGCGATGTCCATGACTCCGCGACCGTCGGCGGAGTAGAATCCGGTGACGCCGTTGACATGATGCACCCGAATCCGATTCCGGTAGCCATACGGCTTCGGCGAGGCGACGGCGGGGCGCATGGGGACGTCATCGAGCCGTCCCAGCCGCCGGAGGGTCTGCTCCACCTGCCCTGTTTTGAAGCGGAGCTGCGCTTCGTAGCTGATATGCTGGTAGGTGCAGCCGCCGCATTTCCCGAAGTAGCGACATTCGGGCCGCACCCGATCGGGCGAGGGCGTGACGACGCTGACAAGGCGGCCCCGGGCGAATTTCTTCTTTCGCCGGAGCACCTCCACCTCAACGGTCTCTCCGGGGATGGTGTACGGGACAAAAACAGCGACGCCGTCGTCGCTCCGCCCCACCCCGTCGCCGCCAAAGGCCAAATCGTGAATCGTCAGTTGCATCACTCAGCACCTTTGCCGCCGGGGCCCGGCTCCGGCGAGCAAAAAAGCAGGCTGACCTCTCTCGAAGTCAGCCTGCTTTGAAAAAACGATAGGGGTTCGTCGCCCTTAGTAGCCCTGATAGGTGCGGCTGTAGTTGAAGCGGGTCTCAAAGCCCAACTCCGGCGGGAACTCGGTGTAGCCGTTGTGGCCCCAGACGAGATTCGAAGGATACGGCGGACGGTAGGAGGACTTGTAAGTCGGGAGCGGAGCGCTGATCACGTCGTACCAGCCCTTACCGAAGCGGTAGAAGCTGCGGGCAAGACCGAGGTGCACGCCGTAGCCGAAGCCGGCGCTGTTCCCTTCCGTCTCATTGACGTAGATGATGTTGTAGGGAAGCTCGGAGAACCCGTAGAGAATATTGGAGATCCCCCGTCCGAACTTGCGCCCGGGGCTCTGCTGGGACATGGGAGGAGCTTGAATGTCAGCGACTGCGGACGTCGCAAATGCGGCCATCAGGGTAAGGGCAAGGAGGGACTTCATAACTTTCAGTCGAATCTACCGGAACGCGCCGAGGAAAGGCAACCGAATTCTTTAGCGAGCGTACTTCACGCTTGATGCGCGGCGGTTAATCCGCGCCGCATGGCTTCTACCGGAGCCTCTCCGCCGAACCAGATTTCAAACGACCGCGCTCCCTGATAAAGCAGCATGGAGAGTCCGTTTGCCGCCCGCGCCCCGGCTTTGAGGGCGGCAGCGACGAGGGGGGTATGGTTTTCGGTATAGATGGTGTCGTAGACCAGCAGCCCGGGACGCAGGGCTTCCGCCGGGACGACGGAGGGCTCGCCGGGCTTCATTCCCATGGAGGTGGCGTTGATGACGAGGTCGACTTCGTGAAGGATGCCGCCGATGGTCTCCGGAGTCCAGGGGAGCGCCTCGGCGGGGGCGCCCAGTTCGCGGGCTACGCTTTGCGCTTTCTCCAGCGTCCGGTTGAGCAGGACGATCCGGGGGCAGCCCTCCAGCCGGCACTGAACGGCGATGGCCCGTCCCGCCCCGCCTCCGGCTCCGAGGACGGCGACCCGCAGTTTCCCCAGTTCGGCTCCGAGCTCGGCCTGTACGGCGCGAACGAGGCCGGGGCCGTCGGTGTTCTGTGCACTGAGGCTGCCGTCGGCTTCGACGATGACGGTGTTGATCGCGCCGATGGCCCGCGCGGCAGGGGCGATGTTCCCGATGTGCCGCATGGCGGCGACTTTGTGCGGGATGGTGAGGTTGACGCCGATGAACCCGGCTCCGGGGAGCAGGCCGAGGGCTTCCTCCAGCTCGTCCTCCCTGATATGGAGGCGGCAGTAGCGGGCGTCGATGCCGCGCCCGGCAAGCCCGGCGTTGTGCATCTGGGGCGAGCGGGAGTGAATGACGGGGTCGCCAAAGACGGCCAGTCGGATCGGGGGTGATTCCCCGCCGGTGACTTCCTGCCAGTGGCGGAGGTCGCTCAGGGTATAAAAATCTTTCATCGGGCGGCGGACACTCTTGGTCGGGGGCACGAAGGAGGTCAAGCTTCCATCCGGCCCTGATGACGCAGAAGGGCTCCGGCGACGGCATCTACGAGCTCCAGCGCGCGATACGGCTTTTTGAGGAAGCCGACGACGCCCATGCGCTGCAGCTCTTCGGTGCGCGAGTCGAGCTCGGCTCCGGAGGTGACGACGATTTCGACGGCGGGGTCGACCCGCTTGAGCGCTCCGACGAGCATGACGCCATCCATCCCGGGCATCATCAGATCGGCCAGAACGGCATGGATATTTCCCTTTTGCTCGCGGTATTTTTCCAGCGCCTCGGCTCCGGTGGCGGCGATCACGACTTCGAAGCCCTGTCGGGTGAGGATGGCCTCCACGAGCCGGCAAATGCCCGGCTCGTCATCAACGACGAGGACGGTTCCGCCCTGAACGGCTTCCCTGATGGTTTCGCGAGGAGTTTCGCCGGAGGGTTCCTTCGCATCGTTCTCCGGGCTCTCAGCCGGGGCTTTGCTGACGGGGAGCAGGAGGACGAAGGTGGCCCCCTCCCCGAGTCGGCTCTCAACTTCCACCCACCCGCGATGCCGCTTGACGATCCCGAGGACGGTGGTGAGCCCGAGCCCGGAGCCTTTCTCGGGCGCTTTGGTGGTGAAGAAGGGCTGAAAGATCTGTCGCTGGATATCGTCGGCGATTCCCGGACCGGTGTCGCGAACGATGATTTTGACGTAAGCGCCCGCGGCCAGCCCTTTGCGGACAGCGGTGTCGGCCTCGGTGAGGGTGACGTTCTCGGCGCGGACTTCCAGGATGCCGCCGCGCTCCATGACGTCGCGGGCGTTGACGGCGAGGTTGAGGATGACCTGCTGGAGCTTGGTGGCGTCGCCCATGATTTCCCCCAGCGGGTCGATGGGCATGACGTAGCGGACTTCGATCAGCTTCGGAAAGGTTCGCCGCACCATCCGCATGACTTCATCGAGGACGTTCTCGGGGCGCAGCGGCTGAAACTCGCCCTCAATGCCTTTGACGAACGCGAGTACCTGCCGCAGCAGCGCGACGCCCTGCTGGGCGCTTTCCTCAATGGTTTTGACAAACTCCTGCTTCTGATCGAGCGGCAGTTCGCCGTTGAGCATTGAAGCCGCCATCATCATGGGCGAGAGGACGTTGTTGAGATCGTGCGCGACGCCGCTGGCAAGCATGCCGATGCACTCCAGCCGCTGATTGCGCAGCAGGCGCGCTTCCAACTCCCGCTTTTCGGAGACGTCGACGCCACAGAAGTGCCGGGCGGCTTTCCCTTCCCATGCGAGGTGCTGTGCGCTGATCTTCAGGTCGGCCCATGTTCCCTCGCCGGTTTTGAGCCGGACTTCGCTCCCGGAGTCCTCTCCGGGAACGCCGCCGCCTTCCTGAAACTCTTCCCAACAGCGTCCAATCCAGTTCCGTCGATCGGTTTTGAGCAGGTCTTCGGCGGCTCCGTTCATGGCGACGATGCGGTGATCGTCGGTGAGGCAGACCCAGCCGGGTACCGGGCAGCCTTCAAAGAAGGTTTCCCAGCCCATGATGTGCGGACCGGCGTCGGGAAGGTCGGAAAGATCCGCTCTTCCGGCGTGCCGGTGAATTTTTTTCGCGCTGCCACGCGGGGCCGGGGCCGCCGGAGCGGCCTCCTCGGAGCGGGGCGGTTTAGCCTGCATAACTCATGAATAAATAAGGGCCGGGTATTTGTCCGCTATGCAAGTCTGGATAATGACCTTTTTCGGAGCGGCGATCCGAAAAAGGTGGCATAGGCTCGGCCTATTTTCGAGTTCCTTTATTGACGGCGGCGCTAAACCAGTCAAATCCGCCTCCGCCGCCCCCGCTGCCGCGCCCTCCGGCGCTACGGTTTCCGCCCGTCGGACGCGAGGCGCTACCGCCTCTGCCGCCTCCGGAGGAGCGGCCTCCGCCGATCTCGGGCTTGCTCTTCATGGAGAGGGCGATGCGGTTGCGCTCCAGATCGACTTCCATGACAGTGACGGTGACGCGCTGCTGCACCTTGACGACGTCCGCCGGATCTTTGACGAACTGGTCGGAGAGCTGGCTGACGTGGACGAGCCCGTCCTGATGGACGCCGATGTCGACGAACGCGCCAAAGGCGGCGACGTTGGTGACCACTCCGGGGAGCTTCATGCCGACCTGCAGGTCGCTGATTTTGTTCACGCCTTCCGTAAAGGAGAAGACTTCGAACTGCTGACGCGGGTCGCGGCCGGGCTTGGCCAGCTCGGCGAGGATGTCGTTGAGCGTGGGGAGGCCGACGGTGTCGGTGACGTACTTTTTAAGGTCGATCTTTTTCCGCAAGGCTTCATCGCGGATGAGATCGGCGACGGAACAGCCGAGGTCGCGCGCCATCGTATCAACGATGGTATAGCTCTCGGGATGCACGGCGCTGGCATCGAGCGGGTTGACGGCATCGCGGATACGGAGGAAGCCTGCGGCCTGCTCAAAGGCTTTCGGCCCGAGGCGCGGAACTTCGAGGAGCGACTTGCGGGAGATAAAGGCCCCGTGTTCGTTCCGGTAGGCGACGATATTCTCGGCGATGCCCGGCCCGATGCCGGAGACATAGGCGAGAAGCTGCTTGGAGGCGGTGTTCAGCTCGACGCCGACGCGGTTGACGCAGGAGACGACGGTGTCGTCGAGCGAACGCTTCAGAGCGGTCTGGTCGACGTCGTGCTGGTACTGGCCGACGCCGATCGATTTCGGGTCGATCTTGACCAGCTCGGCGAGAGGGTCCATGAGCCGCCGCCCGATGGAGACGGCTCCGCGCACGGTGATGTCCTGATCGGGGAACTCTTCGCGAGCCACTTCCGAGGCGGAGTAGATGGAGGCTCCGCTCTCGTTCACCATAACGAGCGTGATGCTTGCGGGCAGCCCGAGCTTGCGGACGAACGCTTCCGTCTCGCGGCCCGCCGTACCGTTGCCGACGGCGATGGCTTCGACTTTGAAGTGCTTGATGAAGGCGAGGATCTTCTGGGCAGCCTCGGCCGCAGAGCGTGCGCCCTGCTCGGGGTAGACGACGTCGTGATGGAGCAGCTTGCCCTGCGCGTCGAGGATGACGACTTTGCAGCCGGTGCGGAAGCCGGGGTCGATGGCGAGCACGGTTTTCCGCCCGAGCGGCGAGGCGAGGAGCAGCTCGCGGAGGTTGTCGGCGAAGACGCGGATCGCCTCTTCGTCGGCGCGGCGCTTGAGCTCCAGCCGCATCTCCGTCTCCATGGCGGGGCCGAGGAGGCGCTTGTAGCTCTCCTGTACGGCGAGGCGGACCTGCTCGGCTGCGGGGCCGTGGCCGCTGACGTAGAGCGGCTCCAGCGTGCTGAGCGCGGAGGCCTCGGGCGGGGTGACGCGCATCATGAGGAAGCCCTCTTTCTCACCGCGACGAACGGCGAGGATGCGGTGCGAGGGGGCCTTGGAGGCCGGTTCGCTCCAGTCAAAGTAGTCTTTGAATTTTGCCGCCTCGGTCTCTTTGCCCATGAAGACTTTGGAGGTGAGGACCGATTCGTTCTGGTAAACGGCGCGCAGTTTGGCGCGGGCGTCCTTATCGTCGTTGAAGCGTTCGGCGAGGATGTCGCGCGCGCCTTGCAGGGTCTGCTCGATGGTGGTGAGCGGCGGCTCTACGGGCGGCTCGGCCTTTTGCGCGGCGTCGAGATAGGGCTGGGCGGCTTCCTGCGGATTGATGGCGGGGTCCTGCGTGAAGAGAAGATCGGCGAGCGGCTCCAGCCCCTGCTCTTTGGCGACGGTGGCGCGGGTGCGCTTCTTCGGGCGGTAGGGGAGGTAGATGTCCTCCAGCGCGGTGAGAGTGGTGGCGGCGGTGACGGCTTTGCGCAGCTCATCGGTGAGGAGCTTGCGTTCGTCGAGCGACTTGAGGATGGAGTCGCGTCGGGCATCGAGCTCCGCGAGTTTCTCCATCCGGTCGCGAATCGCGGTGATGGCCACTTCGTCGAGGCTGCCGGTAACCTCTTTCCGGTACCGCGCGATGAAGGGGACGGTGGCCCCTTCCTTAATCAGGATGGCCACAGCGGTGACCTGCCGGGGCTGAAGGGTCAGCTCCCGGGTGATGGTTTCCAGATGCTGCGGAGGGATCGGAGCGAGAGAGCTGGCGGCGGGGGTGGAGGTGATGGTATCCATTCGGTCGTGGGGGTTGAGCTTTTACACCCCTATCGATTGGGGGTTCAAGTCTTATGCGTACGTATCTCTTCATCGGCCCGACCGCCGTGGGCATCCCGGCGGACCGGCTGGCGCCTCTTTCCTGTCTGCCGCCGGTGGAGGCCGGGGCGGTGGCGGCGCTGGCGGGGGAGCGGCCGGGGATGCTGATTCTGGTGGATGGCAATCTGGAGCCGGGCCGCGTGCTGGAGGATGCGGAGCTGCTTGCCGCAATGGCGGCGGGGTGGCGCGTGATCGGGCTGGCGTCGGTTGGCGCGATCAAGGCGGCGGCGCTACACGACGCGGGAATGGTCGGCTTCGGCAAGGTGGCGCGGTATGCACGGCTTTTCCCGGAGCGGGCGCAGGACGAGATCGCCGCGCTCTACTTCCCGACGCCGCCCTACGCTCCGGCGAGCGAGCCGCTGCTGGAGCTGCGGCTTCTGCTTCGGGCATTGGTACGTCGTGGTATGGCAGCCCCTGCGGAGGCAAGGGAACTGACAGCGCATTTTCGCGCGGCTCCGCTGGAAGAGCGGACGGTGGAGGAGGTGATCCGGCGCTATCCCGCGGCGCGCGAGGTGCCCTCTTCGGAGTGGCGGCTCAAGCAGGCGGACCTGCTGGCATTTCTTCAGGCGGATTGGTCGGCCATTTTCTCCTCCTGAGGCTCGGGCAGCCCAATGGCACGAAGCTCGGCGGCGAGCCAGCGGACGATGCCGTTGAGCAGGAGCAGCCCGGAGGTGTGATCGGGGAGGAATCCGCCGATGAGCAGGCGGCGGTCGGCGTTCCGGTCGCCATAGGTCCCGGCGGCGCGCTTGCGTTTGGCGATCCGGGCAAGGCGGCGGTTGATAAAGCTCAGGTTCCGCGCGGCCAGCGCGCCCCACCGTCCCCAGAAGGGGAAGAGGGAGAAGTAGCTCTCGCTGCTGAAGACTTCGCGCACGGGGCCGAGGTGGTAGCTGCCGATGTCGATGAGGAAGGCGGCTTTCATCAGCTCGGCGTCGGCCATGTAGTAGTATTTGTCCCGGTAGATGGACTCAAACCATGCGCGGAAGCAGGTGGTAAACCGCGCGTTGGTAGCTTCGCGGTCGGGGTTTTTGCCTTCCAGCGCATCGCCGACGAGGGTGCAGGCGTTGTGCGCGGTGTAGGAGCAGAAGTCGAGGCCGGGGGAATAAAAGGGATCGAGGAATCCGGCGGCGTCGCCGACAAGCATCCAGCCGTCGCCGACGAGCTGGGAGACGGAATAGGGAAGCTGCGAGTAGGCGCGGATGTCGCCGGGGATCGGCTCGGCGTCGCCCAATATTTCGCGGCCGACGGGGTCGCTCATGACGTGGGCCTTGAGCCGCTCGGCCAGCGTGGCGTTCTCCCGGGGCATGGGCGGGGTGAAGAGGCGCTGGTCGTAGACAAGACCGACGGAGGTGTCGCCGCCTTTCAGGGGGATGATCCAGCACCACCAGCCGTACCCGGTGAGGTGATTGGTGGCCCATTGCCGACCGGCGTTGACGGCGCTGCTCCAGTCGGGGTGTTTGACCCGCATTTCGTAGCTATCCCAGTCCCGGACTCCTTTGAACCTCGCCCAGATGGTGTTGACGGGATGTTCGGTCAGGGGGGTGAGCAGTTTCTGGCGGCGCGCGATCATGGCGGCCCGCCCGGAGCCGTCGATGATCCACTTGGCGTGCAGGGTTTCACGGCCCTCTGCGGTTTCAATCCCGATGCGGTTTTTTCCTTCACCGCCCAGATCAAGGTCGACGACTTTCGCCGGTCGCCGCAGTTCGCATCCCGCTCCAACGGCGAGAGAGAGGAGGTATTCATCCAGCACGGCCCGGTCAACCTGAAAGCCGCTGAGCCGGGAGTTGTTCCGCGAGCCGACTTCGCCGCACCGCTCAAAGGGGAGGCCGGGTTGCGAGAACCACATGCGCAGTCCCTGCTTGACGATCTGCTGGTGGCCGAGGTGATAGCTGATGCCGAGCACTTTGACCATGAAGCGTGAGGAGACTTCGGTGGTGCTTTCCCCGACTTTGCGGTCAAAGGCATCATTCTTTTCGACGATGACGATGCGCCAGTGCGGGTTTCGGCGTTTGAGCAGCAGGGCGGTGGAGGCTCCGGCGTACGCTCCGCCGATGATGACGACATCGGCGATCTCGGGTTCAGAGGACATAGCAAGGTACGAACCCCTTTATACTGAGCTTTTTCCGCTATTTGACAACCGCCAAAACGACCCGCTCTCCGCTCGCTTTTGACGGAGGGGAAAAATTTCGCAAATTTCTTATTGCACGTTTCGGGGCGGGCCGCTACTTTGTGCGCCTCTTTAACCCCATGAAGGGTACTAAAGGAGCCTTAGCTCAATCGGTTAGAGCGCTGCCCTGTCACGGCAGAGGTTGCGGGTTCGAG
>JBEBWR010000028.1:0-20691 GCA_040392045.1 Chthoniobacter flavus
TACTCTTTGTCGTCGGCACCTCCGCCGGCCGTGGCATGGGGCTGGCCTACACAGGCAACGCCAATACCGGGGCAAGCACCCTGATCACCACCACTGCCCCCCTCGCTCAGCGTTTCCAATTCGTGGCAGGCGCGTCGGATCAGACCGTACTCAATAGCCTCACCCTCCGCCTCCTCTCAGGAGCCGCAAATACCCAGGATCTCGTAATCTCCATTCTGGATGACTCCAACAACCTCCTCACCACAAAGCTGCTCGGCGCATCCGATATCATCAACGGAATTACCGATAACTATACCGTGGACTTCGGAGACGACCTGAACCTCACTGATGGCGAATTCTATCGGATCGCCGTCAACGCCACAGGGACCGGCTCCAATAACCTCCGCTGGGTCGGCAGCCAGACCGGCTCCACCGACGCCCTCATCAACTCCGCCACCTTTCAGGGAGCCGACGCCTACGGTTTTGGCTATACCGACACCAGTTTCGATACGGTTCAGAACATCAATACCGCCTTCGACTACGTATTCAGTTACACCACGGTAGCGATACCCGAGCCGGGCACCGTCGCCTCCTTCCTGATGGCTCTGGCGCTTACGGGCGGCATCCTACGCCGCAGAAATCGGCTTCAAGCATGATTCAACCTCTTCTCTCTCCCGACTCCCGACAGAGCATCGACAGCGCCGCCATGCCCGCTGCGGGCAAAAAGTTCAGCGTACTGATTCATCAGCCGCTCTCCATGCAGCGCCACTGCCTCGCCGAGCGCGATCTGGAGCGTCTGCGCTCTCACCGGCATCAAGTCATCCTCCCGAGGGGGGACACGCCCTGCGCCCTGATGGAGCAGTGGGAAGAGCATGCCGCTACGGCAGACGCCGTAATGACCGGCTGGGATTCCCCGCCCATCACCGACGCCATGATGGATGCGGCCCCCAACGTCCGGGTAATTATCCATGCCGCAGGATCGATCAAGCCCTTCATCCCGCAAAGCATCTGGCAGCGTGGCGTCCGCATCGCTTCGTGCAATGACGCCCTGGGCGTTGGAGTGGCGGAAACAACCCTCGGCATGATCATCGCCGGGCTCAAAGGCTTCTTTCCCTCCTCCACCGTTACGCGCGGCGGCGGATGGCAGCGCGAACTCATGGCCCTCCCGACATTCCGCGTGCGTGAGCTTTACGACGTCACCATTGGCATCATCGGGGCCAGCCGCGTCGGGCGGCATCTCATCCGGCTGCTGAAAGGATTTGAAGTGCGCACCCTGCTGGCCGACCCGCATGTGGATGAAGAGGAAGCGCGCATGCTCGGAGCCACTCTCGTACCGCTCGATGAGCTAATGGCCGGGAGCGACGTCGTAAGCCTTCACGCCCCCGCGCTGGAGTCCACGCGCGGCATGATCGGCGCGCGGCAATTTGCGCTCATGAAAGACGGCGCCATCTTCGTGAACACCGCGCGGGGAATGATCATCGACGAACCGGCGCTCGTACGCGAACTACTGACAGGCCGCCTCTGGGCCTTTCTCGACGTCACCTCTCCCGAGCCGCCAGCCGCAGACCACCCCTTCCGCACCCTGCCCAACGTCATTCTTACCCCTCACATCTCCGGCGCTTTGACCAACGGCTGCCAACGGATGGGTCGCAGCGCGGTAGAGCAGGTGCTGGAATTCGCCCGGGGCGAACTGATGCACGGAGAGATCACCGCCGACCGGCTGGCCCAACTCGCATAATATTATCGCTTCGAAAAGCCGGGCGCTCAGGGAAACCACGGGTCCTGCTGGCCGGGTAGCGAGATAATCGGGAAGGGCCGGTCACGGGTGAACGCCTGCACGTGGCCATCCAGAAAGAGGATATTACACCATCCGCTATGCACATCGCCAAACGCGGCGGAATTCGGATGGTTGGTATTAAGATAGTTCGAGTTCGGATAAGCGCCCGTGGGAGGGCCTCCGGCGTTGGAGGAGCGCGTATTGGTATCCGTCAGCGAGAACGTTTTTGCGGGATTCTGTACCTGACTGATCTTGAGCGGCGGAGTGGGATCTCCCGTCCCGATGACACGGTGAACGCTCGCATTGATGCGATAGCCGATCATATACCCGCCCCAGCCCTTATAGTAAGGCTTGCCATCCGCCCGGGTGAGGTATCCATTCTTCGGCGGCGAGCCCAGACGGACACTCGTAGGGCAGTAAAACGTGTCATTGGCGATCAGGCGGCTGGCATCCACCCACGGCCCGACATACGGAGTCAGCAACTCCTCAAGCGTTCCAACCGAGCCCAGCGAGGCAGGGGGCAGACTACCATCATGCTCGGTAGCATAGGCCTGAATCGCCGTCCCCAGCTTCCGGAGATTACCGACGCAGATCACCTTCTCCGAGCTTGCCCGGCTCCGCGAAATGGCTGGAAGCAGCAGCATCAGGACGGAAGCAAGGATCAGAATCGTCACCAGACACTCAGTAAGGGTAAAAGCAGCAAGACGAACGTTGCGGATAGGAGGGAACTCGCTCATCGGAAGCAATCATCATCCCCTGATTCCCGCCGCAAAGCGACATCATCAGGGATGATCTTCAAACAGGGGTTGGAGGGATGAATGGGATTTTTATAGTTATAACTCAAACTTAAGTCAACCGAAACTCCCGAAAAACCACTGGAGCGGCTATAGAATTACTTTATCTGCACTAAAGAGCGACTCCACGACAACACCGTGCCAGCGGGCTTTTTCGCTCACATCAGGCATCCGCGCAGGCGAAGCGCCGGGATGTAAGACGCCAGATACTCTGCCGGAGGTCGCGAGCCATCATTCATCCATTGGCTGCCATCGAGCCAGTGGCAATGACGGTCGCCTTTTTTCCGCAGACGGAGGTAAACCTCCATCATCGTGTCGCGGCATCCAAGCGCGGCATCGTAGGCGATCGCAGATAAAATCCGGCAATCCGGAAGCGGGGGAGAGAGAATCACGATCGGTACCCCGGGATACGCCTCCCGGATTCTCTGAATGGAAGAATGAAGCTGCTCCGCAAGCAGCGGGGGCGGAAGAGACGGGCCAGGACTGATGAGAAACAGCCCCGCGTCCATCTGTCCCGCATAAGCAGCCGTTTCGGAGAATCGCTCCGCTTCCTCCGGGACCGTAAAATTAATGGTATCGATTCCCAGCAGTCTGCCTGCATGGGAGATCCAGTCGCTTCCGGCCGTGCTCGGATATTCATACGCGAACGTGGAGGAACCGTAGACCACCATCGGTTTGCATCCTCCGGAGGCAGCGAGAGGCGTCATCTCCGCGCCTTCGTCAACGCCTAGCGACAGTTCGGAAACCTCGTGCCGGAGTGGCAGGTAAAGTCGGAAATCCCGCTCCTCCGGTATAAGCTCTTTGAGCAGAGGACGTTCGTAAAATTCATCTCCTGCGACCGGAATGCCACTGGCTACGGAAAGCCATTCCGTTCCCTTCCTGAAATAAAGCGCAACCCCTGCGGTACCGCTAAGAGGCATCTTTCCATGCGGTGTCATCTCCCGTAACCGGACCCGGACATGGATTCTGCAGCTGTCGGTTCGGAACGAGGCAAAAACCCCCGCGGAATCACCGGGCGCGTAAGGGATAGCATCCGGGGACGAAATGACTTTACTCGCAGGAAGGCGACGGAACGTCCGCTCATCGCGGTTGGAGTCCGGCCAGGCCAGCCCTCTCAACGCGATGGACCCGCTGTCGAAAGCATCGACCCACTTCAGCCCCTCAGAGGAAGCATCCGTCGTCTGAAAATTCCGATCGATCTCTTCGATCCGTGGCAGGGAGGAGGGCATGAGGAAGTCAGCTCCATTGACGCATGGCGCAGCGGATCGGGGTGAGTTGAGGAGCAAAGCGCTCGGCGATGACGGCGAATCCCCTGCTGGTAGGATGTACGCCATCGACATACTGCCCGGAGAGTCCCGCCGGAGATAAGCCAAAGCCGTCGATCAGGTGAAGACGTTGATCCCCCGCCGCGCGTCGGGCCGCGTAGAAATGCAGCATCGCGTCACGTTTGTTTTGGATGCGCAGGTAGATCTCGCGATCCAAAAGGGCGCCATTGTAATTGGGCTGCGTTACCAGAACAATCGGCACCGTGGCACGGGACTCCCGCAGGATATCGACAAACACCGGCAGACGTTCAGCAAGAAACTCCCCGCTTGGACAATTGGGCATGAAATCGAGAACGAAAAGCTCCACGTCCAGCTCGGCAATCAGCCTGGCAATGGCCGGCTCCCCTCTGGCTCCTCCGGAAAATCCAAAGTTGACCGTTTCAACATCCAGCATCCGTCCGAGCATCGCCGTCGATTCCGCGCCCGCCGTACCGGCACATGCGCCCTGAGTGATCGAGCTTCCATAAAAAAGGATTGGCTTTTCTCCTGCGGCCGGAGGCCTTGGTCTGATTTTCGCATCCCGGTCGATTCCCAGCGCCAGAGTCAACAGCTCGCGATAGAGCGGAAGATACAGGCGGTACTCCCGAAGATCAGAAGAAAGCGCCGAGACCAGTTCCGATTCCAGCAAAGTGCTCCCCTCATCGGGATACGCCACAGCGGCCGGGTGCCACCGGAAGCCATCTCTTACATAAAGCTCCACTCCATGAGATCCCGCCCGCGGCATATGACACATCTGCTCCGGGTTGTTCACGGTAGCTTTCACCGCGATCCGACGACTATCCGTAAGAAAAGAAAGATAGACTCCGGCAGGGCAGCGGGAAAGGTGCTGCACCCCGAGAGGCAGCGCATCGGCAGCCCGATCGGGAAGGCGGCGAAAGCTTCGGCTCCGCCGATTCTCCTCAAGCCAGCCCAGCCCCCGGATGGCCAGACGTGGATCAAAGGCGTCAATCCATTCCATCGGGAACATGCCCTAGCGTCCTCTCAGCGAACTCCTTTTCATCATTCCTGATGCTTTTCCGAATCTCCAGCGTTGCTCGTGCGGTCGGTATCTTCGGATACCGCCCTTACTCGCGCCTTGGAGATTCAAAAAAATCATCGGGGAATTATTTCAATGACTTTGTCTGACAGGACACTAGAAGTTTTGTCCCTTAGCCATTCGCGAGAATTGCGTACGGTTATAAAAATAGCCTCCGTTGGTGGAGGTCCCATAGGTCGGCTCATTCCACCAATCGCCCCGTTCCGGAACCACCAGCCTCGCGTGACCGTCGAGAAAGAGCAGATTCAATCCCCGGTTTGCGGAAGGTCCATGATACTGGGCGCGCCGCGTACTCCCTTCGTTCTCGCTTGATGGAGACTCCCCATCCCGAATCCCCCACATCGTCATATTCAGATGAGTGGCAGAATAGAGTCCCCCGGTGGAGTAGCCCTCCGTAGCCAGAACCACCTGCGAAGGGGCGACCGGAATACCCTGCAACTTTGGGAAGGAATAGAGAAGCCC
Source organism: Chthoniobacter flavus (assembly GCA_040392045.1). GTDB lineage: Bacteria > Verrucomicrobiota > Verrucomicrobiia > Chthoniobacterales > Chthoniobacteraceae > DATMFV01. The sequence continues at coordinate 5,374 of JBEBWR010000028.1, forward strand.
CGCATTGCCCACATAGTGAAATCCATAGGTAAGAGTCCGCTCTTTTGCGTTCGCCAGAGGACACCGTGGCTTCTCCTGAATGTAGGCAGGGTAAAGCATGTTCCAGAAGTTGATTTGCGTGATACTGCTCACTTTTGGAACGCCGCCTGTATCGGCCAGCATGGCCATCACCGCCGTGCCATAGGAGCGTAGCTGCCCCAGACACACCGCCGCCCGCGATTGATCGTAAACCTGACGTCCCGCCGGGAAGGCCAGCAACGCAATGACCGTAGTGATGGAGATCACCACCATCAGTTCCGTCAACGTCAGGCCCTTGTTTCCGGTTGGGAAGTCAGATCGCTGTCTCATTCGCTTGCTTTCTTTAAGGCCTCCTCGGGAACGAGCAGTTCATTAACCGTACGCGCAACATAAGGAGGCACGGTCATCAGCAGAGGCATTCCACGAAGTTTTTCCAGCGTCCAGATCGTTCCGCTCTGGCTCTCTTCCACCGCAACGGAATGCGTGCCCGGAGCGGCCAGCTTCCGCAAATGATGGATAGCCTTCCCGTCTCCTGATACGATCTGACCGAACAGGGCATCGGTATAGAAGCCCAGAACCCGGCTATTCCCCGGAACGTAGAAGACCCATTTCGGCGAAACCACGAGCGGGTTGGCATCTTCGGGGGACGCGGGAAAAGTGACACGCTGACCGGCGGGCCAGTTCAGATCCGTCGCCCCCCTGGAGTCGCTGACTTCGAGAAAATGCAGTCCACCATAGGGCGAAGTCAGCTTCACCTGATGCCACTCCTTGTCAGCAGGCACCTCTGCCGTCGAGATCGGCTCGCCTACAATAGCGTGTTGTGGAGAGTAGAGCCGGAAAGTGACAGGACCGAGCCGTTGGTAGATCATTCCTCCGCGAACTTCAAAAAAGAAATCCCGCCCCGGAGACTCCGCAAAGAGGTAGAGCCTGCTGTCTCCCCGCACGCGAACGGACACCGGATTCCTTTCCTGTATCTGAGAGGCTTCCGCCCCCGCAGGGTAGGGAATCAGATTTTCAGAGAACGCAACAGGAGTGAAATCATTAAGCTTTCTGCTCTCCACACCGTGTTTGAGAATCGCCATCAGATCAGGCTCGGGCAGATCATCAAACTGCGGAATCCCCGTGGCGCCTTCCACGAGGACCGGCGTAAGCTGCTTATCGCGCTTCGGAGTATTGCGAATCGACGCCAACGTATTGAAGATCGAATGATGCCGCTGAGCATAGCAGAAGGCGGCAAGTTTTTCAAAGGCCGCTACACGCTCCTTCCCGTCACTGTTCCGGTAAGTAAACTCCAGATCAACATAGTGAGTATATGCCACGAGATCGAGAATCCTCTGGCGAATCTCCCTGGAATCCGTCTTTTTGAGCGCCTCATCCAGCAGGCGGTACATCCGACCGATCAGATCTTCGGAGAGAAGCGGACGGCCTTCTTTAAGCGTCATCCGGTAGAACTCGCGCATCCCGTCCGCTGCTTCCCCAAAGGAGCGGACGATAAAGTCCTCCATCAGCTCATCCCGGCGCTCCACTGATTTTACATCCCAGAGAAGCCGCGACGCGAGGTAGTATCCCAGGCCATGAGCCGCCCAGCCACTGGAGCCCTCCGTGATCCAATACCGAACGCCGAGATTGTAATAGTGAGGAATCGTCGTGAAGAGGTAATCGGGATCAGCCGCGCGAGACCGCCCCGGCATATCTTTGTCCCAGCTGAAAACGCTGAGGTACTCGCGCAACCCGATCTCCGCGCCCTTCGCACGCCACGCCGAGATCAGCTCATCCGGCGTATGGCCGCCGCGAAGAAAACTGGTGGCCACCGATACAATCACGTTCGGATCTACCGCGATATCGGGGGCAGGGGAATGCTCATTATAGGCATACATCCCCACCTTCCTTCCGGGAAATTCCTTTTGAATCCCCTTCGCCACATGGTTCGCAATCGTCACGACCTGATTCGATACCCGCCCCAGCGGAGAGTCGCTGCGCCATCCGCCGCCATCGCTGGGGTCCACGCTAACGCTGTCCTGATCCGGATTGTTCCTGAGCTGGCTGAGCGCATCCTGGAGAACAATCTCCAACACTTCCGGATGGCTCGGGTCGAGTTTCTCCTGAGCTTCGCCGGGATTGGCGATATACTCCGGGTGCTCCTTGAAAACGACCGGATGACGGCCGATAATCTGGTTATAGACATGACCCGTATTGAGGGTGAATCCGGAAACCATCCGGTTGCGCTGCTCCCATTCCTTGAACTCCTCCCTGCGGCTCGGCCAGACGCCCCCGCCGATGAAAAGGCGGCGCGTATGGAAATCCGGCGACTCCAGCGTGTGGATACTGATGCTCAAAGACTCCTCGCTTGGCCAGATCTCCCAGTGCGCCCCGGGGTAAAACTGGCGAAAGCCGAACCGATAGAGAAGATCCCATACCGCATTTTGGAGCGCCAGCGGCGTCCGCCCCACGATCCACAGTCCCTCCCCGTGCGACTTCAGGAGATAGACCTCGCGGGCGAGCACAGGCGAGAGATCGCCAGTCCCTTCCGGCAGAACTCCCGGCCACTCCTCCGCCGTCCCCATTCTGATTCCCTCTTGCGAGCCGCCGCGTCGCACTTCGAATGAAGCCCCCGAGATCCGGTTCAAGCCTTTTGCCAGCGTCTCCGCCAATTCCTCCACCTCCGCCGAAGCATCCGATGCGATCACAACAGGCAGCAAAGCCTTGCGGTCCCTGGCCAGTTCAATCCGTTCTCCATCACTCATGCGGACCGATGCAGCCTCCAGCCCGGCTGCCAGCATCCCGCCAACAGCCACGATTATGGCAAATCTCTTCATCAAAAAAGGTCTTCTAAAACGTGTCGTTACTTAAAGAGCCGTAGCGCCCTCGGCAAAATGCTTCCGGATCTCCTCATGCGTCAGCTTCTGATTCAGCCGGATCACAACGTCGTCCACAGCGCCTCCAAAACCAAGGGCCATCCGAAAGCTTTTCGCCGAGCGTTGCAGCGCCGGAATGATCTCCAGCGACGATAGCTTCTGAGCCTCACCCAGCGCTTCACCATTGAGGAAAAACTGTACCTGCCCGTGATCAAAGGTCATCAGCACGTGATGCCACTCTCCGGGAGTAAGCGTCCATGTTTCCTTTGATGCAACCGTCTCGGGCGTCCCCTCCGGGCCGGTCGCCGTAAAGCGAAAGGTACCAATCATATTGCCGCTTCGCTCGATATTGCTCTGGTTATAAAAGGCAAAGAACCCCGGCTTGCGTCGCGAGCCCATCATGCGCTGGAAAAAGACTAGCGTACGCGGAGCTTCATCAGCCTTGAAGCGCATCCCGACCGAGAAGACCGATAGCTCTCCATGAATCGCGTCGCGCTGGTCCGCCACCACCACCAGCCCCCGGTCGCCTTCCCCCTTTTCAGGCAGTTGTAGAGCCACGACCGCCCCGCGCTCCGCGCCGCCGCTCTCAATCCGCACCTGTTCTCCGTCGCCCACGCCCACGATCAGCCGCCCACCGGACAGAGGAGCCGGTAGCCTGCCCTCCTCAAAACCCGTTGCCAGTGTGGATTCATCCGCCGCCCCGGCTACGCCGGGCAGCAAGGCGAGAGCAAGAGCCAGTTGCTTCCTGCGTCCGGAACGCATCGCCAGCACGCCGCCCAACCCAAGCAGCGCCAGCATTACCGCCCCCGGCTCCGGGATCGCCGCCACATCGCTCAAATAAACCTGCTTCGACGCCACGTCATGAACAAGGCCTCCATAGGTAAAGCCGTCGAGAGAGAGCGCGCTGAGAAAGGGATTCACATCCTCACTGTCGCCGGTATAGGTGAAAAGCAGGAGATCCGAACCATCCAGCCAGCCGGAGCCATTATAATTCAGGCTGAGGTTAAAGCCCTCCAGCAGCAGATCGCCCGCCTCAATCAGGCCGTCGCTGCCCAGCCCAAAGGTCAAGGCAAGAGAGGCCCCGCTATCGATCCGGACCGTGCCGCCATTGAGGCGATAACTCTCCAGATCCAAAGAGGAGTTTTCGAGCAGATGCACCGATCCGCTCGTGCTTAAATCCGCAGCGAGCACAACGTCGCTGACCTTGTTGACCGCTTCGCCGATCTGAAAATCGTTCGTCAGCGACTGACGCCCGATCCTGACCGTCTGCGCGGTTCCGGAAGCGCCGGTAAGAACGATCGTGCCGCTCCCATAGCTCCCCCCGTCGCTTCCCTCATCGGTAAAGTTGCCCCCCGCCTGCAACGTCATTCCTTCCAGCGCCAGCCGGGAAGCCTCTCCGCCGGTAGCCCCTGAAAAGCTGCTCAGCAGGGTATTTCCGTCCACCCGGACGTTACCGGCAAGCATCGCGACCGTTCCCGCAGTGGCATTATCATCGCCTACGACGAAGTTGGCTAATGTGCTGCTGGATCGGAGACTCGTGAACGTCCCCGTCGCCGCCAGCCAAAGCGTACTCTGCGCGGCAAAGCTATAGCCCCTGATGAACTGCGCCTGATTCGCCTGAGTCAGCTTTACCGTTACATTATTCTCCACGCGCACATTGCGATTCGACGAACTGTAAATCCGGCGGACGGCATAGACCCCGCCCGCATCCCCCGTGGAGCGGAGCGTGAAATTCGTCGCATCCGCGAAATTGGAGTAGCTCACCGTCGAGTCCACCGTGAAGTCGTACCCCCCAAGATCAATGATGACTTTTGACGCATCGCCGGTGCTGTTGGAAATACCGCTCGCATTGGGAAATGCCGAAATCGAATTTCCATTAACCGTCAGGTTTCCTCCCAGCTTCAACACCGTCCCCGCAGTCGCTGTCGCAGTACTCTGCGAAATCTGAATCCGCGAAACCGTGATATCCCCCGAGGTCGTAATGACGCGCGCTCCCGTCGAGTCGCCAATGATCGCCTCATAGCGGTTCGAGCCATTATCCGGCAGGCCATTCGTCCAGTTGCCCGCCAGTTCCCAGGCATAGGTACCGCTGTTGCCGCCGTTCCATTGGGTGGAGACATCTGCCGCAAAGCTGTTAAACGGTACGGAAATGCCAAGCAGCGTTCCGAGGAGGTAGTGTGTTCCTTTCATAGCATGGTCGTGGTATAGGGTCACTTTGCTTCTCTCTGTGGAAGACTTTGCCATCAGCGCATGGGGGAGGGGGGAAATAGGACCGCGTGAGAAATTGGCAACATGCCCGTCACGGCTTTGATTGCCCGCTCCCGCGATCCCGCCCCCGCTTAAAGCAGCCTCCGGGCAAAGGAGCAGAAGCGAGGTAAATCACTCTCCGCTTCTTCCAAAATTGCGCATACGCATATCGGGAATCACTTGAGAGCAGCCGTTGGAGAAGGGAGAAGCCAGGGTGTTTTGTATGGGGATCAATTTAATTTCCGGACCGGCCATCTTCAATCCCAAAGGCCTGCTTGATTTTTTCAAAAACATGCGTAAATTACGCATTCCCGATGCAGAAAAAACATCCCGCAATTCCCCTGAGTCACTGGTCGGTTCTGCAAACAAGATTAATCTGGGCCTACCGCGGGCAGTTTTCTCATCGGAGATGGAGCTACGTGCAGTCGCCGGACGTCGCGTGGCTGATCCGAAGCGGAGAGGTGCGGCTGGAGTTCGACTCGGGGCTGGAATGCTATCAGGCCGGAAGCTGGGTCTTCCCAAAGAACGCCCCCGCTATGCAGGAATTCTCGGACGACACGGAAATCCTCTCCGTGCGCTTTTACGCCGCATGGTCCGCCGGAGTACCTCTGTTCGCGCGCCAGCAGTCGTACGCCGTCGCGGTAGGCGAAGCCTCCAAGTTAACCAAAGATGCTGAAGTGCTAATCCGGGTAATGGAACAGATTTTTCCCAAAAACAGCGGAAAGCGGGTTTCTCTGGTCGGCGACCTTGATGTCTACCTTACGATCCAGCCGCTATTGATCCGGTATATCGCAAGTTACTACTTCACTCTGACGCGACTCGGAGCCGTACCCCACATCCCCGGCATCATGGACGATCGGGTGCGGCAGGCCATTGAGTATATCGAAGCGCATCCGATGAATGTCATGCTTCACGAAACCGATGTCGCGCGGCACATTGGAATGAGCACAAGCCAGTTGAACCGTATTTTCGCCCGGGATCTGAAAATATCCCCCGCAGCCGTCTGGACCAAAAAGAAATTCGACGCAGCCTGCCTGCAACTGGTGCAGAACAGCTTCAGCATCAAAGAGATCGCGGCCAATCTCGGCTTCGCGACGCCCGAGCATTTCTCCAACTGGTTTCGCAAACAGTCCCAGCTCTCCCCGCGCAAATACCGCCAGACCTTTCAGGGCGATGCAAAGCTTGTATAAGCATCCCCGCCCGCGCGGCAGCGCGAACGTCATCCGGACACCCCGCCTCTCCAGACTTTCCTAGTGAACCATCACCTGCACGATCCGCGCATGATCCAGGCCCCAGGTGGAGTCGATGTGAATCCGAACGGCGCGGATACCGCCCTCCTCTTTAGGGAGAGGGTGGACGACCCGACGCTGCCAGTTTTCCTCCACCGCCAGGCAAGGAGTCCAGTCATCGCTTCCTGCCGCCATCACTTCAATGCGGTAGCTCCTCGCGAGTTCGGGCTGGCCCGTCCCCCAGACGAGTTGTGTGTGAATCCCGTGGGAGTGAGAGAGCGTCAGCGGACGGTGAAGGCCGCTGTCCCAGATCACCGTGAGACGTTCCGCCGGGATCGGCTCCTCCCAGCGCAGTTCCAGCCAGGGAGCGGTCTCCGCCCGGCTCATCCACCGGTGAACGCCCGCGAGTTCGCGCTCAGAGGGTACCCCCGTGGACCCTGTGACCGAGCGGGTTACCCCCGTTAACACCGCCGCCGCAGCGCCGGTCGCCGCAGTAGCGCCCTGTTCGCTGGAAGCCGAGAGCCGGGCCTTCAGAGCATAGTCTTCCCTGCCGCCGCAGTACGGTCGGCCAATGAGAAAGAGATCCTGTTGCAGAATGCGCTGCTGGATTTCGCTGATCGCTTCCGGGTTTGCGGCAAGGTCCGCAGGCAAAAGATCATGTCGGGCGGCATAAGCGGCTGCAATGCCGACGGCCTCGCCCACGGTCGAGCAGGTCGCCATAATGCGCGTGGAAGCAAAAGCCACGTGAGTCGCGGAGAGATTGCGCCCTGCAAACATCAGGTTCGGGCGGTTCTCTGAAACGCAGCAGCGCAGCGGGATATCGTAAAGATACGGGAGGCGCTGCTGCGTGCATGGCGGCTCATCCGGAAGGTCCACCCCCTCCGGCGGATGAATGTCAATGGGCCAGCCGCCATAGGCAATGGCGTCAAAGTGAGGGCGGCTCTCCAGCAGATCGCCCTCCGAGAGAACATATTGACCGCGCAAACGGCGGCTCTCCCGCTTGCCGGGTACCGCCCCGAACCAATCCAGCGCCCAGCAGTCGGCCCCGTGGTCGCTGTCGTTTTTGATGTGATCCCATACGCCAAGGACAATCGCCAGCAGCTCATGGCGGATTTTAGCGTTGTCCTTGATCGTATCGAGATGACCGCCCCACTCGACCCACCAGAAGCCATACTCCAGCCCATAGTCCGCCGCTCCATGCGAGGCATGCTTGCGAAGCTTCAGATCGTCTTCGGTGAACTTGCGGGCCCACGCCGGCGGGATAAAGCGCATCGGCTTATCGTGCTTGCGCCCCATCAGCAGGAGAGTGGACCCGAGAGTTTTGGTATCCGCCGTCTCGCGGCCAAGACTTTCGCCATACGCCGCTCTATCCTCGCGCCCCTTCATAAAAGCCGCGTTGGCGGCAACGCCAAGCCCGCAATCTCCCGTGCAGTCGATAAATACTTTCGCGCGAACCGTAAAGCGCTGCTCCGTGGAAGCGCAGAGAGCCTCCGCTTCGGCAATCAGCCCGCCCTCCGTCCTCGCCCCCGTGACACGGGTATCGAGGTAAAGCGTGAGATTTGGCTCGGCGATGCACTTTTCGTAAAGAATCTGGTCAAACATCGAAGCCGACCGCTGAGGATTCCGAAAAGCATTCTCCAGCCGGATCTCCTCAATGAGCCCCGTCTCGCGCGTTTCAATCACGCCGTCTTCCCCCCTGCGATGGGAATTGGCGCCGAGGATATGCATCCGCACTTCGCTGCTCGCATTCCCGCCGAGAACGGGCCGGTCCTGCATAAGAATCACCCTTGCCCCCTGACGCGCCGCGCCAATAGCCGCTGATACCCCCGCAGGCCCTCCTCCCGCAACGAGAACGTCCGCAGTAAGGGCGAGATGCTCAAAATGGTCGGTCAACATGCGAACGAGTCTAAAACTCTTCCTCCGAAATCCAAGATGTAAATTTTAATAATTAAAAAATAAATCAGCAATTTCATTCGCGGCGGGCTCCCCTCCGGGCCGGAGGAGGTGAAATTGACTGACGGGGAAAATCCCGATATCCTGTCATTTCCCTTACAAGGGCCCCACCATCATGCCATCTGCGATCCGCCCTCAAAAAAAGAAGAGTCCCTCCCGCGCTAACAAAAGCCTCGAAGATGGATTGAAATGTCTCCAGTGGATTCTTACCCAGCGTAAGCCCGCCAGCCTTCAGGATATCGCAAGGGCGTTGGATTTTGAGACCACCCGGACCCACCGTTTGTTGAAGACTTTCGTGCACGCAGGCTTCCTGCGGCAGACAGCGGGGCGGCGCTACGAGCCGGGGCCGGCGGTTTTCTACACAGCCATGCACACCCTCCATGAGTCGCATCTGCTGGAGGCCGCGCTCCCTCCGCTGGAGCGACTGCGGCGCAAGGTGAAGTACCGGGTCGCAATGGGGTTGCTGTGGAACCGGACGGTTTCCTACCTCTACCACGCCGAGCGGGGCTCTTCGATTGAGAAGGCGATCGGAGGGTGCGGCCTCTACACGGCCAGCGAGTCCGGCATCGGTCTGGTAACGCTGGCGCAGCTCTCCGACGACGAGGTACGCGATATGTATCAGGGCGAGGATACCGGAGTCGAGGGCGGCCTCACAGCGCTGATCGGCATGCTGGATGAAGTGCGCAGCCTCGGCTACTCATTCCGTTCCCACCGGCCTTGGGTGACAAGCACGCTCGCGCTGCCAATGCGCTCCAACCCCGCCATGGCCGTCGCTGTGGCTGGAAAGATCGCGCCGGAGGAAGTGCCCGAACTGCTCCCGTTATTGCGCCATACCGTGGAGGAGATCGAGGAAGCGCTTCAGGCAAACGCGCGCCCCGCCTCGCTGGATTCCCTCCAGCAGCGCCGCCGCCGGAATCTGGTCTGAGATGAGCCTCTCTAAGCCGATATTTGCCTTCTCTTGAAGGTTGTTTGGCCCTCCGTTGGAACTCGCTACAGGAAGCGGTTTTTTCAAAAAGATATTGCCATAATGGAAATATTAGACTTAGATGTCGCTTATCCGAATTGCAATCGGTCAGGGGCTTAAAGCACGATTCGCCTGGGGATCGGGCGCCCCGCCACTTGAATCCTCCTCCCTCCTTTTCCTATCCTTTTGATGAAGCGTTCCTTAGTTCTTCTTGGCTCTTTTTTTCTCGGGCTCTCCGCATTGCAGGCGGCCGAATCCCCGCTAACCCCCTTCGCCTCGGTTGAGGGCGGTGAACTCAAGGGGCAGTTCCAGATTCTTCCGGCCCAAAGAGGCCTGACGCTGGACACGGATAGTGGAGAGCCGCTCCTGCGGTTTGAGCCCCAGGGCTCGGAAACCGTAGTCCTCCTTTACGGTCCTTCCCGCGAGATGCAGGATGTGGAGCTCGACTCCGTCAGTGTGGATTTCCTGATCAACCACTCAGGCTCCGTGGGCCTCTACCTGCGAGGGGACGATTCACTGGCTTCGCGTGGAGCCTACCTTGTGCTGGTCAATATCAAGTCAAACCGCAGCGGACAGATCCGCCTCTTCAAGCATTCCATCTGGCCTTTGGGTCATCCGGATGAAGACCTCATCGCCGGTCAGGATCTGCGCAATATCCATTTCCGGAAATGGTATCGCCTCACGTTCACCGTGCGGGAAGCCGAAGGAAGCACCGTTGTTTTGGGGGCAAAGCTGGTGAATACTGAGGACGGCAGCACCGTGGCCGAGATGGAAATGGGAGACCCCGACGCCCCCCTGCGCCTCCGGGGTCAGACAGCCCTTCGCCTCTATTCTTACAAAAAGGCGGGAGGACACCTCGAAATCAAGAACCTCCAGCTCAATCCCCGCTAGCCCTAGCAGTTCTCCTCTTGAAAATGACGACGACATCCCCTTTCTTCCTTGCCGCCGCTTTCCTGACGATCCCCGGCTGGCTTTACGCAGAGCAGACGCCCCCCGTGAAAAACCTCGCCAGTGGGCGACCGATAACGTCCGAGCGCCCCCTTGGCAACCATCCCGCCACCCGGAACGGGCAGGAGTATCGCAAGCTCACCGATGGCAAGCGGGCCAAAGGCCCCTTGTGGGCAGCAAAGGAGGAAGCCGTCGGCTGGGTCGCCGGCCGCGCCCCTGTGGACATGGTCGTGGATCTTGGAAGCCGACAGCCGATCTCCGGCGTATCCATCGGCTGTGGCGCGGGCGTAGCGCTGGACTCCAAGCAGGTCTTCTTCTGGCCCGGGCTGGTCCATCTTTACGTCAGCGACGACCGCAAGACATGGCACCACGCCGGGGAGCTGCTTTCGCTCCATGACCGCGAGAATGAGCCGCTTCCCGCCTTTGACGGACAGTATGTCTATCGGAATATCGCCACCTCGCAGCTCAGGACGGCGGGCCGTTATGTGCGGCTGGTCTTCTCCCTGCGGGCGGAAGTATTTCTGGATGAAATCGAGATCTTCCGTGGGGATGACTCCTACCTTGAGCTCAAGCCCGGCCCCGTCGTATCCGCCGCAGAGCTGAAAAAAGGGGAGCTCCCCGCCGACCCGGCGCTCTACGTTATCCAGCGTCGCTACCAGATGGATCTTGCCGGAATCACCCGGCAGTTACTCAATCTTCCCGAAGAAAAGGCCCGGCCCATCCGCGCGGAGCTTGCCCGTCTCAAGGCAGAGGCAGACGCGTACGCGGGTCCGGTAGAGGACCGGCGGGCCGTGATCCCCTGCGGAAAGCTCGGTCGCAAGATCCTCGCGCAGCAGGCCGCCGCATGGCGCGCCATGGGCGCCGCCCCGGTAACGCTCTGGCAGCAGGGGCTTTGGGACCCCCTCGTTTGGATGACACCGCCCCCCGCCCGGCCCTCAAAGCCAAAGCTTGAGCTGGCCGTCATCCGCAAGGCCCATCATTCCACGTCGTTTAATCTCACGAACGCCACCCCTCAGGAGCAGCGCTTCCTCATTGAAGTGGAAGGGCTGCGCGGCGGGTCCCATCCCGAGGGGCTGGAAGTTCGCGCCACCGAATGGTCCGAGCAGGTCGACCGTACCGCCGTGGCCGACGCGTTGGTTCCCGCCCGCATCGTCGAAAAGGGGTATGAACTCACCATCCCCTCAGGCGTCACGCGGCAGATCTGGCTCACGCTGGAAGGCTCCGGCGAAGCAGGGGAGCAGAAAGGGCTGGTACGGATCAGCGGCGGCGGCGAGGGGAATCCGCCTCAGGAGCTTCCGCTGGAAGTGCGGACCTACCCCTACGACTTCCCCGCCCGGCAGGCGCTGCATTTCAGCGGTTGGGATTACCTGCTCAACCGGCGGGAAGCCCGCTACGACTTCGGCCCCTGGAATATCGATGCCGCCATCACCCTGCTCAAGAAGTACCGCATGGATCTCCCGTGGGGAAACGTCACCGTCCTGGACCGCGGCAAATTCAACGAGGCCGGAGAATACAGCACCCCCGCAGACGAGCCCGACGCCAGCCGGTTTAAGGAATGGATCGCCCTCTGGCCTGATGCCCATCGCTATTATATCAACCTTTCCGCCTTCAACAAAAAAGCAGAGGTAGGCATCGTCGGCCTGCTGCACAAGGAGCACCCCGAGATTTTCTACAAGCGCGTAGCCACGTGGCTCCAGTGGTGGGAGAAAAAAGTCATTGAGCTGGGAATCGACCCCAAGCGCATCGGCCTCCTCGTCCTTGATGAACCCGGGCTTCACGGCGCGACCCCCACCTCCTATGACGACTTCATCGCGACCTGGTTAGACGCCATCCGGCGCTCCGGAACCCGCTTCACGCAATGGATGGACCCCGTCTATCGCGAGCCGTGGAAGGCAAATCAGGCGAACCTCGACGCCATGGACGAGCTCTGCATCAAGTACGCGCACCTCATCGTCTACGGCCAGCAATATGTGGACTACTACCGCCAGCGCGGGGAAAAGCAGCAGCTAAGCCTCTATGAATGCTATCCGTCCTCCGGGGCGTACGATCCCTATAGCTACTTCCGCCTTCAGGGATGGATGGCGTGGAGCATGAATGCCAACGGGGTAGGGATATGGTCGGTGGCCGACGGAGGGCGTATCCCCGAAATGCCCGGAGATCGGCTCAATACCTGGGATAACGGGCTCAAACCCCGCTCCTACAGTCCCCTCTACATGGTCCACGGCTCGCCCGGGATCTACGCAGGCAAGCGCCTCGAAGGCATCCGCGAAGGGATCTACGACTACCAATGCCTGACCATGCTGCGCGACGCCGTCGCCGAAGCGAGGAAGCGGAACGTCACAGGCGAGCCGCTCGCCCGTGCCGAAAAACTGCTGGAAACCGCGCCGCAGCGGGTGCTTTGGGAAAACAAAGCCCTCCAGGAGCCGAAGTGGCTTCTCTCCACCTCCATCAACCGCAGTATTGCGGATGACGTCCGCCGCGAGATCCTGGAGACGCTCCAAGCGCTCAATCCCCCTCTCTGATCCACCTCATCGCCAACACAAAGTCCACCCCTGAAACCTATGAAAAAGCAAACCCTTCTCATCACAGCCGCGCTGACACTGGCCGCAGCATCAGCCAGTCAGGCCTCGGTATTGGTTTTTGATAACGCCACCGCTTTTTCCGACCATTTTACCACATGGAACAACTCGTTCCCCTACAGCTCCGCCACCGAGTCCCTTCGATTGACCGGCTCAAACACCGCATTCGCCACCCTCGGAAACGCCACGTATGATCCCGGCACATTTCTAAACGAAACGGTTTCGGTAACCTACAACCAGTCGGCCTTCTCCTCCGGCCCCTCCGTAGGCCTCATGGTCCGCGGAGACACCTCTGCCGAAGTCTACAGCCAGTTTACCGGGATTGTCGGGCTCGCGAGTATCACGAACGCCAGCACAGTGCGGCTGCGGATCGGTGCCGGAACGGCCGCCACCGCAGGAACGAACTTTTACGACATCAACTTCACCGGCCTGAGCCTGACCACCAGCACGACGTTCACCTTCTCCATCGAGCAGCGCAACGTCGCCGTCGGCTCCGACCTGCAGGCTCAAGTGCGGCTGATTCTCAGCGACGCCGACACATTGGCCATCTATGCCGACTCCTTGTGGGTCAGCACGCCCGGGCTCAATACCTATACCGAAGCAGGAGACATCGGCCTCCGCGTCTACCCCGCGAGTACCTCCACCGTGCTTAGCATCTACGAGTTTGCTCCCGCCCCCATTCCCGAGCCCTCCACCGCGCTCCTGCTGCTCGGAGGGGCCGCCGCAGCCGGGTGGGGCTTCCGCAAACGCCGCATCACCCACGGCATGGTATGAAGCGCAGCGCCCGGGCATTCAGCCTTATTGAGATTCTGGTAGCCGTCTCGATCTTCGCGATGATGGCCACCCTCCTGCTCTCCATCTCAGGGCAGGCGGCGAACATCTGGCGACGCCAGATGGACGTCAGCTCGGTGCGCGAACGGGCGCGGGCCGCGCTTGAGCGGATCGGCGCAGAACTTCAAAGCGCGGTGATGCCTGTGGACGCCGCAGCGAACAACAGCGTACAGCTTGTCGTCAACCCCTCCGGGGTCGATAGCGTATTTCAGCATCGCGACGCCCTCTTCTGGTTCGCCCCGCTCGCCACCGTGGAGGGGAGGGGAAACCTCGCCGCAGTCGGCTACTTCGTACGGGAGATCGCAGGCCGGCGGATTCTTTGCCGATTCTACGTCCCCTCCGGCGATGCCGATTTCCTCCTCTACAGCCAGCCGCAGGACTGGGTGAACAACGACCTCCTCACCCGTCTCGCTCCCGGAGACGAAGCTTCCAAGTTCAAGGGGCTCTTTCTGGAGGACGTCGCCGGCATGTGGGTCGACGCCTACGACGAAGCAGGCCAGCCCGTTGCCACCCCGCCCGATACCCGTACCGACGGGCGATTACCGGCGCGCATCGACGTCTCCCTCGTATTCCTTGATGGCACGGCGGCAGAGCAGGTGCGGGCAGGAGTCACATTGCCCGATGCGGCATCAGCGGCCAGCGCTCAAGCGTTTCTGGATGCCGCGCCCGAGAGCCTTCAAGCCCATATGGAAGCCATCTCCATCTCCGTAAGTTTCCGTGAGCGAAGGAAGTGACATGAAGCCATTCATTCTATCAACCGGCAAAGAGCGCGGCTCCCCGGGAGGATCGGCGCTGATCATCTGCCTGATCCTCATCGTCATGGTCACCGTGCTCGTCGTGGGAATGACCACCACCGCGCGCATGGAGCGGGTGACCGTCGCCGCTTATCAGGCGACGCAGGAAGCCGGATTCCTCGCCCGCATGGGAGCGCACGTCGCCATGGCCAGAATCGCCGAAGCGACGGACGCCACCGCCTCATGGTCCAGCGCGCCCGGCCTCATCCTGCGTTACGACCCCGCAGCCTCCGACCCCATAGAGATCCCGCTCTATTCCGGCTCCACAAGCGAGGTAGCGGAAGACATCTCCGTCAACCTCAATCCCCCCGCGCTCGTGCAGCCGCGCGGGCTGATCCTCAAAGACCCCGCCATCGTCATGGCCCAGCAGTGGATCTATCTCCGTCAGGATGGGACCTTCCTGCCCGCCGGAGAAGTACCGGCTTACAGCGCGACAAATCCCGCCATCGGGCGCTTCGCCTTCTGGACCGACGACGCCGCCAGCCGCATCAATATCAACACCGCGTGGACCCGCCGCGGCGCCAACCCCGGCAATGCCGGACACCCTTCCAAAGTAGAGCTCGCTGCGGCCCCGCCTCTCACTGACGTAATGGTCGACGCCGTGAATAACTTCCGGGTCAACCACGGCGCACTCGCCACGCCCGGAGAAATGCGAGCGGTGAGCACCGGAGCCGACACCGCCTATTCCGACGCCCCCGAAGTCTTCACCCATTATAACCACGCGGCCCTCCTCACTCCTTGGGGAGAGCCCCGCTACTTCCTCACCACTCAGGCCGGTAATCTGGCCAGCGGCGAAACGCGCTACTTCGACATCCTCAAAACAGGCAGCTCCAGCCCGGCAAAGGTCAGTTCCCTTGATCCCACCAAAGTCAGCGCCCTCTTCAAAGAACTCTACACCCT